>CADBHI010000164.1 GCA_902794405.1 uncultured Prevotellaceae bacterium | reverse complement strand
TATGAAAAAAATGAATGAAGGCATCCTTTGGGGCATACCATATCATTCTTGGCCCTGCCCAGCGCATCACTTCACGGATGGCCTCGCGCTCTTTAGGAGCATAGCAATGGGTAGGACAATCCTTGCAAGCTGTCTTCTGTTCGCCATACGTGCAATGATCAAGACGACGACAAGCGAAGTCTGCCAGATGCAAGTATTCATCCGGCATTGTGTCCTGATGAAGATGATGGCGACAATACAGCTCAATCATCTTACGGACTATTCGCTTCTCTTGCTCAATCCTGGTCATTTCATTCTGCCATATTTCATTTCTTCACCCTGTTTATCATACTGTTTACGCTTACCAACGGGAGGTTCAGTCAGAGTAATCCTAACCACTGCTGTCCGTTCGAGACTTCTGGCAATAGCATCATCGAAAGCATCCATATGATGAGGGAGAAAACGCTGGCAGATAGCTCTCAGACCAGCAATCTTCTCTTCGTGGTCTGTCACAATCTCTGCCTTGCCTACGGCGGTTGCAGATTTGTATTGTAGCGTAAAACTTCCATCTTTAGGGCCAACCGTAGGCGCACATTTAGTAACTGCCGAGAGGAATACAGTCGGACAGTGACGAATGCAGTCCAACTTGTCACCCTCCAAGGCACAATGGAAATAGAAGGTTTTCTCGTCTGTGCGTACCAACGACAGAGGTAATCCGTATGGACTCCCATCTGATTTAATCATGCTGACTGTAACGTATGGTGCCTTATCTAACACCTCCAAAGCGAAGGCGGCATCCATCTCTCTACTTGCTTTTCTCATAGTTGTTTATTCACTAATGCTATAAGTATGTACACTTGAACCTTGGGCTGATGGCAGGTAATTGATACCCCACCAACACATTTGTAAGAGTACGAACGATATGATGATTATCCAAAGGGCCAGCCGCTCACGATGGAGTTGTAACTGGCGGTAGTGGACGTAGATGAGGTAGGCTAGCCAAGTGATGGCAGCCCACGTTTCTTTAGGATCCCACGACCAGTAGTGGCCCCATGCCTCCTTGGCCCATAGGGCACCAAAAAGCATGCCTATGGTGAGGAAGGCAAGACCGACATAAACGAGGTTGTCCGTGATGTCAAACTCTTGGTCAGCGATGTCACTCTTTTTGATAAAGAGCAGATAGATAGCCATCACTGCCGCCGCACCGAGTACGGCGTAGGCGAACATATAGACGATAACATGTGGCGCAAACCAAGGACTCTGAAGGGCGGGCATCAGCGTCTTGTCGTGTATCTCCGGTTTGAACAGATTTACACAGATAAATACCAGGGCGAGAATGGTCGAGAACGACAGGATCCACTTGTACTTCCAGCGCGAATAGACGATGAGACCCGCCAACGGCAGGAAGAACGAATACCAGAGTCGCGTTTCGCCCATCGTGCGCAGTGGCGGTCGCTCCAGCGAGATCCACATAGAGAGGATGAACGAGAAGAAAAAGAGCAAGCCCAAGACAGTTGTCGCGTAGGCCATACCAGTTTTACTCTTCCACGCAGCCCATGCACCCACGGCCCAAAGCAGTACCGCTGCAATTGCGAAATATATAAAATGCTCCCAACTCATACGCGTTTCCTCCCACCAATAACAAACATACAAACCGCTCCTGCCAGCATCATATAAATACCTGTATAGACAAATGGCAGCCACGGGTCGCTCACCAGTTCGAGTATTGATATCTGGCTCTGAGCCCCCATCTGCGTGTCGTAGCCGTACTGATAGATTTTCCAGCCGTCCACCTCGTAGGGCATGTTCACATCAATGGTAGTCTCGATATTCTTGCCCGTCTTCGTCAGTATCTGTATCTCCGAAGCAAAGCGCTTGGGCGAGCCGTCGTCGTAGGTTTCCATGATGAACTTCTTCAGTTCGATGGCCAGATCCATTTCTTTGATAGCACCTCCTTGCTCCATTGCGCGCCATTCAGGTTCGCCAACGCTACAAATCATTTTTACGCGCTGTATGTCGGCATTGCCAAGCGTGGCAGTGGTCAATGCTATGAAAAGGCCGAGATGGTTCAATAAGAAAGGTACATCGCGCTTCATCGACCACTCACCTCTGAATATTTGACGTAATCTGCGATGGATGGTGAGTCCCAGAATCACCGTGATATACACATAAATAAGTACGAACGGCCAGAACGACAGCATATTGTTCAGCCACGTGCCGTTTGCTTGCTGTCGTGTCAGTCCCATGATAATGGTCAGCGCAACAGCATATACCATAGCTGGGATGGCTGCTTGATACGTTGTCATCCATTGGAAGGCATATATTTTTTTACGCAAGTACGCCATCGCTGTCAACATCACAAAGAATGGCCACGCAAATGCATCCCACATTACAGGACCCACGCTCAGTTCCAGCATCAGTCCTGCAAAGATAAGGCCTCCTCCAATGAGGAAGCCTTCCTTAAATGTCCAGGGTTTCGTCCACATCAGATTTCAATCAGTTTTCCGTTCTTTTTCGCCTCTTCAATCCACTTGGGCTCGATTTCCTGCAGGAAGCGTTGCTTGTTCTCGTTCAGCTTCTGCATGTTGAGACCGATGGCAGCCTGAGCCTTTGCCTTGGTGCTATAATCAGGCACAGGGATGGCTTCGGTATGTCCGTGCTTGGCGGCTACGCGGGCGATGAGCAAACGGGCCTGCTGGGCATAGTCGACAGAGTGGGAGAGCAGACGGGTAACTTCCTGAGGCGCATGGAAAGTAGCACCATGAGAGGCGATGGCATAGTCCCAACGCCACTGGCTCTTGCGCAACAAAGCCTGGATAGGAGCCATGGGCACGGGCCAGTTCCTGCTCGGCACGGTTGCGCACCTCGTTGCACTTCTCCTGACGGTCGTACACATTCTGGCGCAGCACCTCGGCATCCTGACGGTGACAGGTCTGACAAGTGCGGTCAATCTTGGCCAATGGCGACTGAATCTGGTGGTCAGAGAACTTCACGCCACCTTCCTGCTTATAGGGCATGTGACAGTCGGCACACGATACGCCGCGCTGAGCATGGATACCGTGCTGCGACATCTCCCAACCCGGATGCTGAGCCTTCAGAATCTTCGTGCCAGATAGCGGATGGATATAGTCGTAGAAACCAATCTCGTCGTAGTATTCCTCGGCAGCCTCGCAGGTTAATCCCTTGTCGTGCGGGAATACCAGATAGTTGGCCTTGCCGGGATTCTTCTCGTCGTTAGGCTTGATGAAGTAGTACTCCACGTGGCACTGAGCGCATACCAGCGAACGCATTTCCTGATGGGTAGCATTCTTCACATCCAGACCACGACGGGCAAAGGCCTCGTAGAGGGCAGGACGGGCAGGGCGCAAATCCAT
>CADBHI010000163.1 GCA_902794405.1 uncultured Prevotellaceae bacterium | reverse complement strand
GCTACCTGCTGGTCAGCGAGATACCCATGTTCGCCTTGAAGTTCAAGACATGGGGCTGGAAGGGTAACGAGGTGAAGTACATCTTCCTGCTGACCTGCATTCCCCTGCTGTACCTGCTGGGCACCTTGGGCATAGCCGCCATCATTGCATGGTACGTGGTGCTCTCTGTAATTACTAACCGTAAATAACAGCTTAATTCCTAAATCACACTACCTATGAAAGAAATCCTTACTATAATCCTGTTTGCCCTTCTTTTCATCACCATCGTATTGGCGATATTGTTTCACGAACGCGTTCGCAACATCAAGAAAATGGTAAAGAAGGCGGCCGAAGAACGTGAAGCCCGCAAGCAGGCTAAAGAAGACGAATACTTCAAACGCACCTCCACGAAGAACTATCGAAAGAAAGAAGAAGCTCCTAAGTTTGACAAAGACTACTTCAAAAGTAAGGAGGTGCCCCCTGAAGAGCAGTCCAAGCAGGAGTCAAAGAAAAAGACCACTACCCGCCGTACGACGACAACGGATAGTGGTGTAACAATTATAGATGATCGCGGTGACCAGAAGACAGACCGCAAAATCTTCAACGATAATGAAGGTGAATACGTAGAGTTCGAAGAAGTCTAAGGCCTACCCATTGTATACCAGCGTGCCTATCTCCTCACCATCCATCACCTTCTTCAGGTTACCTACAACATCCATATTGAACACATAGATGGGCAGGTTATTGTCCTGACACATGCAGATAGCCGTGAGGTCCATGACCTTCAGTCCTCGCGCGAGTACCTCTTTATATGTTATCTTATCAAACTTCGTGGCGGTCGGGTCCTTCTCCGGGTCGGCAGTATAGACACCGTCCACACGGGTTCCTTTCAGCATCACGTCGGCCTCAATCTCAATACCACGCAGGCTGGAGCCGGTGTCTGTCGTGAAGTAAGGCGAGCCAGTGCCAGCCGAGAAGATGCAGACGTAGCCTGCCTCCATCGCCTCAATAGCCTTCCACTTGGTATAGAACTCACCGATAGGCTCCATACGGATAGCCGTCAGCACCTTGTTCTTCACGCCTACTGCGCCAAGGGCTGAGGACAGAGCCAGGGAGTTAATCACCGTAGCGCACATACCCATCTGGTCACCCTTCACACGGTCGAAACCCTTCTGGCTTCCACTCAGTCCGCGGAAAATATTACCGCCACCAATGACGATGCCTATCTGCACCCCCATCTCGCTGATTTCCTTGATCTGCTTTGCATAGTCACTCAGGCGCTCTGGGTCAATGCCATAGCCCTGTTTCCCCATCAGGCTCTCGCCCGACAGCTTCAATAGAATTCTCTTGAATCTTGCCATAATACTTATCTCTATTTAAATTACAAATTGTACTTCCTTAAAGGCGTATATGCGCTCTTTGCCAGCATCATCCGAAAGCACCAGATGTCCGTCTTCGCGAACATCGGTCATCTCAGCCATGAATGCTCCCTCTGCGTCAACATACGGGTGGAATCCCTTTCGACGATAAAGGCGCGACAGATAATGACTGCGGATGTCTTGCCCTAACAGCTGGTCCAGCCGTTGCAGTATGTCATTAAGCAAGGCATCACGGTCTGTTTCCTGTCCGCTGATCTGATACAACGATACAGGATTGGGCGCGTCGCTACGGAACTCACGCTGATTGACGTTCAGCCCCACGCCAATGATGCTGTCCTTGATAACCGTTCCTTGGAGCGTGTTCTCTATCAGTATGCCGGCAATCTTGCCGTTTCGCCAGTAGATGTCATTGGGCCACTTGATGCTCACATCACCGATATACTGCTCCAAAGCCTCACAGATGGCCAGCGACACAGCCATTGAGATATGGAACTGACGGGCTGCAGGAACATTCTGAGGATGTATCAGCACGGAGAACAGCAAGTTCTGGCCACGCTCACTCTCCCAACGGTTTTCACCGCAGCCACGACCCGCCGTCTGATAGTCGGTCACAACCACCAGATTACCGTCGCCACCATGCTTTCTCAGCCATTGGTTCGTGGAATCCGTCTCGTCGATATGCACAAATTCCCAATTCATGGTGCAAAGATACAAAAAAAATTCGTATCTTTGCACCATGACCCAACAAGAAATAGACGAAAAATACATGCGGCTGGCTTTAGACGAAGCTCACCGTGCCTTCGATGAGGGCGAGATTCCCATTGGTTGCGTGGTGGTTTGCAAGAACCGCGTCGTGGCCCGTTGTCACAATCTGACGGAGACGCTCTGCGACGTTACCGCCCATGCCGAGATGCAGGCCATCACCGCTGCTGCCAACACCCTCGGCGGCAAGTACCTGACCGACTGCACGCTCTACGTTACTGTGGAGCCCTGTCCCATGTGTGCCGGAGCCTTAGGCTGGTCACAGATACCCCGTATCGTATTCGGCTGCCCTGACCCCAAGCGCGGCTACCGCGAGTATGCCCCTCGTGTCCTGCACCCCAAGACAGAAACAATTAGCGGCACCCTTGAAGAAGAGTGCCGCCA
>CADBHI010000162.1 GCA_902794405.1 uncultured Prevotellaceae bacterium | reverse complement strand
TCGTCCACGCCCGTCATGCGGCTCAGGTCGCTCTTCTCGTCGTAGGCCTTCACCTTGTCGACCACGTACGAGGGCAGGTTCTTCATCACGGCATCGTTGTTGCCGGTCATGAAGTCGCGGCCGTCGAGCTTGAATTTCTTCACCTCCTTGCCGTTGATGCTGATCTTGCCGTCGTCGTCGATCTTTGCGCCAGGCAATGCTTCGACCAGCGCCTCGATGACCGATCCCTCAGGCACACGGAAAGCATCGGCGTTATAGATGACCGTGTCGTCCTTGATGACCATCTTCGGCACATTGGCCGTTACGACTGCCTCCTTGAGCTGAACGGCATCGGGCTCCATCTTAATGGTACCGACGGCTATGGGCGAACGGCTCTTCTGGAATGACTTCACCAATGTCTTATAGCCCAAGTAGCTAAACTTCAGCAAATAGTTGCCATTTCCCAGACCTACGAATGCGAACTGACCCTTGGCATCGGCAAAGGTGCCGCCCACAAACGTGGTGTCCTGTTTTCCTACTTTAAACAACTGAAGGGTCGTCTTGGGCAGCGCCTCGCCACTCTCGGCATCGACAACACGTCCGGATAAAGACTGTTGCTGGGCGACAACAGGAAGTGTCCCCAGCAGCATCATCACGCTATATACTATGATTTGTTTGATTGAATGTAACATCTGGCCTTAGTACCGTCGTAGTATGGTTTACTACTCAGTATGACGCTAAAGCCAGACTTCTGTTTAATCCACGAAAGTGTTTTTTGGATTTTTTAATTATTCTGTCTTCAAGGGCAGAAGCACGCTGAATGTAGAGCCCTCACCCTCGACAGACTCTACCATAACGTCGCCGCCATTCTTACGCGCAAAGTCCTGACAGAGCTGCAATCCCAGTCCAGAGCCTTCCTCGCCACCTGTTCCGTAGGTGGTTTCGCCCTTATGGAAGATACTGCCCAAACGGTCGGCTGCAATACCCACACCGTGGTCTCTCACGCTGATCTTGGCAAACTGGTCGTCGGCCTTCGTGACCGTAATGTCAATAGTAGAATCCTCGGGCGAGAACTTGATGGCATTCGACATGAAGTTACGCACCACGGTCTTCAGCATGTCGTTGTCGGCACGCACCACGATGGAATCGCCAGTATAGGTGAGCTTGATTTTCTTCGTGGCAGCAATCATCTCGAAGATATCCACCACACCAGGGATGATATCGTTCAGGTCCAGATCCTGCAACACCACGTTCAAACGGCCCGTCTGCGACTTCGTCCACTTCAGCAGGTTGTCCAACAGGTCGTGCACTTCCTCTGACTCACGGTTAGCCTTGTCCAACAGTTCGAACAGCTCCGGACCGATAATATCGGGCGACATGGAGGCTACCACCAAATTGAGCACCATACGGATGCTGGCCATCGGCGAACGAAGGTCGTGGGCTATCACGGAGTACATTTTGTCACGATTATTGATGGTGGCCAACAGCTCGCGGTTCTGGCGCTGGATAGTACGCTTGGCGTCGACCAGCTCTATCTGGTGCATCACACGCACCAGGAGTTCCTCCTTATTGAAAGGTTTCGACAGGAAGTCGTTGGCACCCACCTGGAATCCCTTCACCAAGTCGGAAGGGGTATTCAGTGCGGTCAGGAAAATAATGGGTATGTCTTTCAGCTCAGGGTCTTTCTTCATGATAACAGCCGTATCAAAACCGCTGATATCGGGCATCATCACGTCCAACAGAACAAGGTCGGGCTTTTCAGCCCTTGCCTGCTCTATGCACATCTTTCCGCAATTGGCAGTACAAACCTGAAACTTCTCGTTCGACAGTAATATCTTGAGTAACAAGACATTACTTTGCACGTCATCGACAATCAGTATCTTATAGTCGCTTCGGTTAATTTGCGATTCATTTGCAATTACAGCGTCCATATAGGCTTTCGGTTATAATTTCAAAATGCAAAAATAGTGCATTTATTTGATACCGCCAAATAATTCCGCAATTTTTTTCCCAAATTCTGCTTTACTCCACCGTTACCGACTTGGCCAGGTTTCGCGGCTGGTCAACGTTCTTGCCCTTGCAGACGGCTACGTGATAAGCCAGCAGCTGCAGCGGAATGGTGGCTACCAACGGCTCTAAGCACTCCAGCACATCGGGCAACTCAATCACCTCGTCGGCTATCTTGGCTATGGTTTCGTCACCCTTCGAGACGAGTGCTATCACCCTACCCTGACGGGCCTTGATTTCCTGAATGTTCGACAGCACCTTCTCG
Organism: uncultured Prevotellaceae bacterium; assembly: GCA_902794405.1. Lineage (GTDB taxonomy): Bacteria > Bacteroidota > Bacteroidia > Bacteroidales > Bacteroidaceae > Prevotella. The sequence goes on along the minus strand of CADBHI010000162.1, from coordinate 1,181 downwards.
TACATGGCGTTGTGAGTAGCAATGACCACCACGGGCATGTCGGAGTCGATGAGTGCAATCGGACCGTGCTTCATCTCGGCAGCGGGATAACCCTCAGCATGGATATAGCTGATTTCCTTCAGCTTCAACGCTCCTTCCAAAGCTACCGGATAGGAATAGCCGCGACCCAAATACAGGAAGTTGTGAGCATAAGTAAAGGTACGCGCAAGGTCGGCCACCTTCTCATTGGTCTGCAGCACCTCACGTATCTTGACGGGAATCTCGCTCAGTCCCTTGACAATCTTCAGATACCCTTGGCCTCGCCCATAGCTAATGCTATCATCGTCAGTACCGTTACCTGACCGGTAAAGGCCTTTGTCGAAGCCACACCAATCTCAGGGCCTACGTGGATATAGGTACCTGTATCGGTGGCACGGGGTATGCTCGAGCCAATGGCGTTACAGATACCATAGATAAAGGCGCCCTTCTCCTTGGCCAGCTGCACTGCGGCCAGCGTATCGGCCGTCTCACCACTCTGCGAGATGGCTATCACCACATCGTCCTTGCCCACCACGGGATTGCGGTAGCGGAACTCTGAGGCATACTCCACCTCAACGGGTATGCGCACCAGCGTCTCGATCATCTGTTTACCAATGAGGCCGGCGTGCCACGAGGTACCACAGGCTACAATTACTACGCGCTTGGCGCTTAGCAGCTGACGACGATAATCGATTAGTGCCGAGAGCGTTACATGGTCTGCCTCAACATTCACACGGCCACGCATACAGTTGGTCAGACACTCGGGCTGCTCGAAGATTTCTTTCAGCATGAAGTGCGGATAACCACCCTTCTCAATCTGACCCAGGTCAATATCTACGGTCTTCACCTTCAGCTCCTGTTCCTCACCGAGGATGCTGAATATGTGCAGGTCCTGATCGCGACGAATCACGGCGATGTTACCATCCTCAAGATATACCACCTTGTCGGTATATTCCACAATAGGACTGGCATCCGAGCCGAGGAAGAACTCACCGTCGCCGATGCCCACCACCAACGGACTCTGCTTGCGCGCAGCAATAATCTGGTCGGGGTCGCGCTTGTCGATCACGGCAATGGCGTAGGCACCAATCACCTGATACAAGGCCACCTGAACCGACGTCAGCAGGTCTAACTGCTTATGTTCCTTAATATATTCTATCAAC
>CADBHI010000161.1 GCA_902794405.1 uncultured Prevotellaceae bacterium | reverse complement strand
ATCTGCTAACCACAACGTCAGCATCTCCTTCTCGTCCTGATGCAGGTATTCTGCAAGCTTGATTACATGTTCGCGCTTTGCCCGTCTGTCACCTCGTTCTATCTTGCTGAACATAGGCGTGTCAATCTCTAATAGTGCCGCTAACTGTCGTTGCAGCACTCCTTGCTCATCTCTGAGCTCTCTTATTTTCTTTCCAAATATCATATCCGTACCTTTTACTAGTCAAAGAAAATGAAACCATTTCTCATAACAAGATGATTGAAGGGATTGTTATCGGCAATCTCCTTTAGAGAGAAATCGGGGTCAAAGACGTTGCTTATCTTCAGTAAGTCCTTGATGACTCTTGATTTCTGTGCTATTGTTGAGCCACTTGCCCCAAAATGTTCTGCGATTTCCACGGATGATGTATTCAGCCGAGAACTTTTGCTGAACATGAAGTTGATGCTGCAGATGGTATATACAGAAGCGGCAGCCCATATCTCCACTCTTCCAGACTGTAGTGGACAGGAACGCTTACGTCCCAGTTTCTGCACAAGTTTTGTACACAGTTCAGCGCACTCATCATCCAAGTGCTCTTTGCAAAATGCTGTAGCAAGTTCTATAACCCTTGCTTCTCTTTCTTTTAGTTGTTGCTTATCCATTTGTATATTCTTTTCTCGTTTTATACTTCGACTAAACTATCGAAAAATGACTACTTTTACGACTAGAGGCCTCCGACTAGTCATTTTCTAGTCGTTTTTATAGCCAATTATTCGCTATTAGCCGTTTCCTTCTGGCCATATTTGCGGTTTATGGCTATAATTTGGCCATAACTCAGCTTTTATAGCCATTCTCGAACCAAGTACGGCCATTGACCTGAATCGTATTCTCATTTTTCATTTCTTCCAATATGTGCCGGAGCAGCCTGCGCTTTTGTTCCAAAGACTTCGTTGAAGGAAGAACGTCTTTTATATATTCCAAGATTGCGTCAAGTTTTGTTCCTTCCTCTCCAGCATTCTGAATGAACTGCAAAGCCATCTGCTTTATTTTGTCGCGTTCAAGCCCTTTCACCTTGGTGTATTCAGGTAATTGTTTCGTTTGCCTTGCTATGCTCAGGGATATGGTCAGGTCTGGATATTCACCCTCTACCAATCCGCGCTCCAAGAGACTCTTGGCATCACTTTCATTCAGTCGGTGTCCCTTCTGTACAGCATCAAGCAAGATGCAGTCTTCCAACGACAAGTCTTTGTTCTCTTTCAAAAGTTTGGTGTACTTCTCATTGATAGCATTACCATACAGACGGACGGCAACCTCCTTATTGGCAGCGTCAATCTCATAGTCCGGCATAGGGAAATGGCGTTTCCACTGCTCATTGAATATTTTGCGGATGCCACGGCCAACAATGTCTATCATATTGAAATTCACCATTGCATTGCAAAGACATTCGTTGCGGTAGTGGCGCTGCGGGCCATGTGTAGCCAGAGCCTTTTGCAGAGATCCCGGAATAAAGCTACCGCCATTAGCATAATACAGGAATCCTGGATTCTCCACCAGATTGATTCTTTCTTGCAGGGTGTAGTCCTGATGTGCTATGCAGTTATGAAGCACTTCGCGCATAGAATAGTCATCATATTGCTGCATTATATCTGGGAACATCGTGCCGCCTGGCATCTCACGCATCGTCAGGTTGTGCACCTTGGCAAGTATCTGGTCAACTGTCAGGATGAATGGGGCTGTGAAATGCTCATAGTCCACCACATCTTCGTGTTCATCACGTAGTGACCAAGTTACTCTTACTACGGCAGGACGGAGTTTGAACACGGAAACAGGCTTGCCCAGCAAAATAATAGCTGCACGAGTAATACCACCATCTATCATCACTCCTGCATTACTCAAAAACTCCTCTACCGACCACGCATTCACCTCTGCTGCAGGAATACGGCTGTGTACCTTCTTGAACATCACTTTTGCCTTGGCAATGGCCACCTCATCAAAATCATCAATCGTGGCATTGGGCACGATTACGGCAGACCAGTCGGTATCTGTGAACAAAGGCTCATCCAAGATGGCATTCAAACGCTCTTGTGTCAGCTCCACCAAAGAGTCCTCTATCCGTTGCCATGCTTTGTCGTGAGCATAGACAGGACGCTTGGGCAGATGTTTGGGGACATGAATCACCCACACCACCTTTTTGGTGTCGTCTGTGATATACTCCTCGATGCCCAATCCCTCGCTCGACAGATTCGTGCAACGTTCCGTCAATCGGAGTATTGCCTTTTGGCGGTCATAGTTATAGGTATCTGTGCCGACAATCTCCAGTGTCTTGTCATGCACACCCACCACAAGGAAACCACCCTCCATGTTGGCGATAGCCGACACGTAGGAAATCACGTCGTCCTTCTCGTCCCCACAGAACGAGTTCTTTAGATTCTTAAATTCCTTCCACTCGCATCGAGCATTCTCTTGTGGGTACTCGCGGAGCAGGTATTGTTGTAGTTCGAGTTCGGTCATATATTTGATCTTGTGAAATCAATCAATTATTTATATTTGTCTACTCGTCCTCCATAGTAAGTTTTTCTTCTATTTCTCTAATAGTAGGAATGACACCTTCAACCTTTTCCGGATAGAATTTTTCCAGTTCATATTCCGATATGGCAATAGGTTGACTGCTTGACTCCAGGGCATATTGTGCTTGAATACGGTC
>CADBHI010000160.1 GCA_902794405.1 uncultured Prevotellaceae bacterium | reverse complement strand
AGACAGTATGCTTTGGGCGTATGTGGTCCATTGCTGAGCCATATTGGGGTCGCTACCGTCAACCATGATTTGCCACTGAAGGTTACTACTCCCCTCGCCAATCGGAGAGGGGCTGGGGGTGAGGCTCATATCTGCCTTCTGTCTGCGGATGAGCCGTTCAGCCTCCCCAGGTGTGCTGGCTGTCTGGGTGATGGTAAAGTATTCCGACTGCGCCAGTCTTTCTACGGCAGCCTGCGTCAGGTGGTCCGTCTGCGAGGTGACCACGATGGTGCGCACGTTCTTCACGTCTGTGGTGATGGCAAAGCCGAAGAGCAACATCATCACGACGGGCATGCCGAAGAGGATGAGCATCGTGCGCTTGTCGCGCAGGATGTGGCGGGCTTCTTTGATGAAGAATGATATAAACTGTTTCATAATCTTCCGATATTAATCGCTACTGCGTGTGGCCTGTCGTGCCAGATAAGTAAACACATGGTCCATGTCGGGCTGATGGAAACGCTGTTTCAGTTCTTCGGGCGTTCCGAGGGCGCTGATTTTTCCATCGACCATGATGGAGATACGGTCGCAATATTCCGCCTCGTCCATATAGTGCGTGGTCACGAAGACAGTGATGCCCCGTGCGGCAGCGTCGTAGATGAGTTCCCAGAACTGGCGGCGCGTGGCGGGGTCGACACCACCCGTCGGCTCGTCGAGGAACACCACTCCCGGTTCATGGAAGATGGAAACGGAGAAGGCCAGTTTCTGTTTCCAGCCTAAGGGCAGCGAGCCAACGAGGTCGTGCTTGTGCTCCGTGAACCTCAGCCGCTCCAACAGTTCGTCGGTCTTGCGACGGATGTCATCGTCCTTCATGCCGTAGATGCCTGCAAAGAGACGGATATTCTCGCTGACGGTCAGATCTTCGTAAAGCGAGAATTTCTGCGACATATAGCCGATGTGCTGCTTGATTTCTTCGTGCTGGGTGCGGATGTCGTAGCCAGCCACGGTGCCCGTGCCGCTGGTGGGCTGGTTCAGTCCTGTGAGCATGTGCATGGCGGTGGTCTTACCTGCGCCGTTGGCTCCGAGGAAGCCGAAAATCTCGCCCCGCTTCACGCTGAAACTGATGTCATCGACGGCATGGAACGTGCCGAAGGCCTTCACTAAATGCGATACTTCTATCACGTTCTCGTCTATTTTCTCTGTAGTTTTCTCATGCTCTATTCCAGGAGGATTGAAGATGTTCTTGAAGCGGTCGAGGATAACCTCCGGCGTGTCGATGCCCCTGATGCGCCCGTGGTCGAGAAATGCCACGCGCTCACAGCAACGCACCTCGTCGAGATAGGGCGTAGAGGCCATGATGGTGATGCCGCGCTCCTTCAGCGTCAGGAGCATCTCCCAGAATTCCTTGCGGCTTACGGGGTCAACGCCCGTCGTCGGCTCGTCGAGGAAGAGTACACTCGGACTGTGTACCAGCGCACAACTCAATGCCAGTTTCTGTTTCATGCCGCCTGAGAGTGCCCCCGCCCTGCGGTCCTTGAACCGTTCTATCTGCGAGTAGATGGCCTTGATGCTGTCGTAGCCCTCCTCGACAGTGGTGCCGAAGAGCGTGGCGAAGAACTTCAGGTTCTCCTCGATGGTCAGGTCCTGATAGAGCGAGAACTTGCCCGGCATATAGCCCACACGGCAGCGCACCTGTCGCATCTGCCTAACCACGTCGAAACCATCCACGCTTGCCGTCCCCGTCTCTGGCAGCAGCAGCGAACAGAGAATGCGGAACATCGACGTCTTGCCCGCACCATCAGGGCCGATGAGTCCGAACACCTCGCCCTTGCCGACAAAGAACGACACATCGTCGAGTGCCTTCACTGGAGCCTCACCCCCGACCCCTCTCCGGTTGGAGAGGGGAGTGGTTACCTTCTTCCCGTAGCTTTTGCTGACGTTTTTTACGATGATTGCTTCGTCCATTGCTATCTATTTTGAGGGAATTGTCTATTCACTCCCCTCTCCCCTTGGAGAGGGGCTGGGGGTGAGGCTTTTTACTTCTCCGTACATTCCAATCTTCACGAATCCGTCGTTCCTGATGGCTACCTTCACGGCATACACCAGGTCGGCACGCTCGTCGTCGGTGAGGATGGTCTTGGGTGTAAACTCCGAGCGCGAGGAAATCCACGAGACAGTGCCATCGTACTCCTTGCGCTGCCCTGCGCCATAGTCGGCAAACACCTTTACATGCTGCCCTAACTTGACATGCTGCAGTTGCGCCGAGGTGACGTATGCCCGCAGGTACATATCCTCTGTATCAGCTATCTTGAACAGTGGTTTGCCGACGCTGACGAACTCACCGCGCTCCACATATTTCTCCAACACCGTTCCCTTGGCAGGCGCCGTGATGTGGCATTTGCGCAGCATGTCCTGCATCTGGCTTACCTGTATGTCGGCGGCAGCGGTCTGTTTGTCGAGGGCACGGGTGCTGATGGCGAGCGACGAGATTTGTGCGTCGAGTTGTCGCTGCAGCACCTTCACCTGGCTCGCAGCATCGTCGAGCATCTTCGAGGGTGCGGCCCCGTCGGCCACCGCCAGTTGCTGACGGGTGGCGGCAATCTGGCGCTCCATATCGGGCTTCTGACTCTGATATACCTCCTTCGTAGCACCCAGCTGCTGAATCTTCAGCCACACCTGTGTGGTGTCGATGAGTCCCACCTCCTTGTTGGCCTCGATGCTGTCGCCCTCGTTCACGCTGAATGTCAGCAGCGCGCCACTCTGCTCTGCAAACACGGTGGTCTCCGTAGCCTCGAACGTGCCGGTGGCATCGTACTCTTTTTCGTTCCCTCCGCAAGCGGCCATCATCAGCGCCACGCTTGCCAATATCGTTATCTTCTTCATACCTCGTTAATTATTTGTCGTAAACTTATTGTCATAAATTTGTTTCAGCATCTCTATCTCGTGTATCGAATGCTGCACGCGGGCGGCATTCTCCTGGTTGATTTCGCGCACCAGGTCGTTCACGTCAATGATGCCGTGTGAGAGTTTCGACTCCGATGCCTTGCGGACGGCGGAGCGCAGGGCGATGATCTCCTCGTCGTTGGCCATCAGCCGTTGGTAGCGGATGATATCCTCGTTTTGCTGAATCTGCTCAAGGCTGTTGTTGAAGAGGAACACCTCGCGGTTCGACTCCGTCAGTTCACGCTGCAGTCGCAGTTTCACCTTGTCGTTCTTGCGCGTGTAGAGGTCGCCGATATTCCAGGTGAGGCGGGCGCCGATGATGCCGTTCAGACTCCAGTCATGCGACATCATGTCCTCGAACATATTCAACCCCGGATAGCCGTAGTAGCCTTGGGCAAACACACCCAGCTTGGGCATGATCGCAGCGTTCAGCGCCTTCTCCTGTGCCTGAAGCAGACCTATCTGCGCATCCAGCACCCGCAATTCCGGACGATGGTTGTCAGCTGTCAGCCTGCTGTCTTCTGCCTTTGCCACCGGCTTCTGCACGTTTTTCACCTCAATGCCGCAGAAGGTGGAGAGCATCACCGTCAGCATCCGCTTCTGCGACTCCAGACTGGTGGCCTGCTGCACCACGTTCAGCCGCTCGGCCTTCACGCTCTGCCAATCGCTCTCGGCTGCCGTACCGCCTTTCACCATAGCCTGCAGTTTCCGCTCGTTGCCTGCCAACAGTTCCTGCAGGTCGCGGTTCAGCACAATCTCTTCATCAAGCATCAGCAGCGAGAAGTACATCTCGTTCACGCGCTTGCGTACATTATATAAATTTACTTCGTTCTTCTGGTTGACGTCGATAGCTACGCGATACTGGTCTTTCGTCAGCCCCTTCATGTCGAGTCCCATCTGCTGGTAGAGCTGCTTGAACTCGTCTGGGAACGCTATGACATCGCTCTGATACGTGGCCTGCGCCGAAGCCGACACCTGCGGCAACCAGCCTTTCTGGATGTTAGCCACCGTGAGATTGGTGGTCTTCTCAATCAGGTCATACTGCCGAATCAACGGATAGTTCTGTTCCGCCGCCCGCTGGCACTCCTCCAGGGTCTGAGCCTGCGCCATCATCGGCAACAGCATTATCATCCATATAAATCTTCTCATACTCATTACGTTTTAAATTCTGCTGCAAAAGTACGATGATTTTCTTAAACAATCGCTACCCATAATGAGCGGATAATGTTCTTTTTGTAAGATTTATGCTTAGAAATGGTATTATTTTGGTAAAAATCATTATCTTTGCCGTCAAATTATGGTATTACGATGAACAAGCAGCCGAAATTATTAGACGTGTCGCTGATGCGCGACATCTTTAAGAACAATTTCTCGCAGATTTGCCAGAATCTTTTCTTCAACGACGAACTGGCGATGATTCACGGCGAACCGAGTTTTTTCCAATTCATCATGCAGCAACAGCCGCCCTTTGTTATCAACGACCACCGTCTGGGCATCATCACTCACGGCGAAGGCCACATCAACTTCAACCTCATGGATCGTCACCTCTCGGCTGGCACATTGATCTACCTCGGCCCAGGCACCATCATCGATCCCATCCATTTCTCCGACGACCTCGAACTAATGGGCATCGGACTCTTCGCCGATTTCCCCATGCCCTTCGCCGCAGGACAGTTCCCCTCTGCATTTAACGGCCAAGTTCGCGACTTCCAGTTGCCCGTTTCTGTCGAAGACCAACAGACCGCCCGCAAAATCCTCGAAACCCTTTGGCACCTTGTCCACCAAAAAGACTACCACCGCCCAACGGTCTCCAGTCTCGTCGCAGCACTAATGCACCACTACGACCGTCTGTTCCATCAGCAGGCTGACACCCTCGCTGCCACCCGTTCACGTGAGCAGACCATTTTCGACCGCTTTATCCAACTCGTCAACCAGCACTGCCGCCAACAGCACCAGATCAGCTATTACGCCGACCGCATGTGCCTCACCGAGCGCTACCTTGGCACCGTCATTCGCCAGACCAGCGGCACCACTGCCAAGGAGTGGATCGACCGCGCTCTCATTACTCAGTCTAAGGTGCTCCTCCGCCACAGCGACAAGTCAGTCGCTCAAATCTCTGAAGACCTCAACTTCCCCAATCCCGCCTTCTTCTCCAAATACTTCAAGCGCCTCACCGCCATGACTCCGCTGGAGTATAGGGAGGGGAAGTAAACAAAAGGCTGCGCCAGCATTGTGAC
>CADBHI010000159.1 GCA_902794405.1 uncultured Prevotellaceae bacterium | reverse complement strand
CCTGCAGGGTGCTGGCATCGTTAACCAGCTCGAAGTGGCCTAATCGGGTGTTGGTCGTTATGACTCTCAGCCTGAAATTACGCGACATAGTGTAAGTGCCGCCTCCAGTTACGGTGACAGGCACGCTGACAGTTACCGTATCGTGACCAGTAGCTAAAGTACGCAGCCAGCCATCTTCGGTGACATCGGCTACACGGGTGTTCGACACCTTCAGCGTAGTCTCACCAAGCATACCGTTGAGTTCGCCGTCAATGGTATAGAGCTCGGTACCATCGCGAGTGGTTCCGAGATAGAGTCTCGTGTTTTCAACCACCAACTTGCGTACATGGGTCTGCATGCAGTTGTCGGCATCAATCACCGCCACCTCGTTCTTCTTCTTGCTGCTGCTGGTGAAGATAGAGTTGCTGCCAGTAGAATAGCTCAGAGGGCCTACCACCAGTACTTCGTCGCCAACACTAATGCTATCGACGGTAAGGTCAGACCAGTTAAGGCCACGACCCGTCGACACCTTCAGCGAGTCTTTCATCACGCCGTTGTCAGAGAGCCAGTAGGTCAAGGTACCTTCCACACTATTGTTGGTGAGGCCAGGAATACTGATACCACCGGCAGCACCATTGTTGGTGGAGTCGACCTTACACACAATACCCTTCACGAAATAGTTGTAGCCAACCGAACCCTTGCCGTCCTTGGCATACTGGATAGCCTCCGAAACGGTGAAAGGATGGGCGCTGGTACCATTGGGATCGTTAGCATCGTCGACACGCAGCGTATAAGTCACCAAAGCATAGTTGTTCTTGTTGTCACCCCTATAGACGACGGTGATATCGGTAGTACCTCGACGCTTCAGAGTGATGGCACCTGAAGTGATGTCGACGTCGGCTACCTTGTCATTGCTTGAATAGTAGTTAATGACAGCACCCTTCGGAGCACCCTCCAATGTAGGAGCGGCAAAGCTGTTGGCACCATTGGCCAGGTCTGCCTCATAGTTGTAGTTTTCCTCACCGTTGGCATTCTTGAAAGTAAGAATGACGTCGTTCTTACCAGGGTCTGACTTACGGAAGAAAGCCGTTACCGTAGACTTGATCTGGTCATCGATACTGGTCTTGGTGCGCCAATTGTTTGAGAAGCCAAACATGCTGTACAAACCCACTACGCGACTGGTGTCGTTAACTACTGCATGGAGGAAGGTTGAACGCTTGTTTCCCTCGTCCACAATAAAGTTGAAGGCATTCACGCCATCGGCTCCCACACGCAGACCATTGTCGTCGTTGATGAGGTTCAGATACTTACCGTCGGCTGCAGCAAACTTAAGCTTGCGATCGTTGTCGCTACCCTGGGTTTCTACAGTCCACTGAACGGTATCGCCTAAGGCTTCATCAGTAATGCGGTCATTGCGATCGTTCAGTTTGACAGTCACAGAATACGGGGGATTACCCTCATCGGGGTCATTGCCCATAGCAACCTTCGTTGTCAGGTCTACAATAACCACCTTGTCGGCAGACTTCAGGTCATTAGGCAACACCCTGACCCAAACTTCGCTGTCTGCAAATGCACTTCCGGCTCCTGCCATTAGGGCAGAAGCCAGAAGCATTGATTTTATAATGTTTAGTTTTGTTATCATATCGTTTTTATGATTAGTGTCACACCTAATTTATATATAGGCATACTATTTCGTACCACCGCCAAGAGCGATATAGAGGGCAATGACGGCCTGAGTGCCATTATATAGGTTCTGTACCTCGGAGAGCTGGGCACTGAGCAGGCTTTCCTGTGCGGTGAGCACTTCAAGGTAGCTGGCCTTGCCGTTGTCCATCAACTCGTGAGTGCCAGTGTAGGCATCGTAGAGCACCTCTACCTGACGACGGTAGTAGGTGTACTTCTCACGGGCTGCCTGACAGTCGGCCATAGCCTCGTTCACCTGGTTGCCGGCATCGATGATGGTCTGCACATACTTCTTCTTAAGGTCTTCCTCGGTGAGCTGGGCAATCTTCTTGTTGGCAATGAGCTTGCCGCGAGCGAAGATGGGTTGCGTGAGCTGGCCTACGAAGCTAAGCAGCAGCTTGCCAGGATCCACCACCATACCACCACCAGAGTTGGTCCAGCCTGCTGATCCCGTCAGCGTGATGCTGGGGAAGAAGGCGGCACGGGCAGCCTGTGTATTGTAGAAGGCTTCCTCCATAGCGTGGTTAGCCATACGGATATCGGGACGCAGTTCGAGCATCGTGGCAGGCACACCAATCTTCAAGAACTGGGCATCTAACATACGTTTGCCGACCTCACCTTGTGCATCCGGATGATGGAAAATGGCACTGCTCCACTTCTTACGCTGAATATGCTGTGGGGTACTGGCCATCAGACGACTGAGGACGTTCTCGACGGAAAGTATGCTGCGACGTATATCGACAATCTGTGTCTTGACGTTGATGTACGACGACTCCATCTGATTGACGGCTGTGGAGTATGCCTTACCATTTTCGTAGAGCGACTTCTGAGTCTCAAGCGAGGCATTCCATAAGCTGTCGGTCATCATCAGGATATCCAACTGACTGTCGAGCAACTGTAGCAAGAAGTACTGCTGGGCAACGGTACTGATCAAGTTGGTGCGAACAGCCTCTTCGTTCATCTGGGTTTGCAGCAGCACGGCCTTCGAAGCACGTTTCTTGCTGGTAATAGAGCCGAACACGTCGAGATCTAACGACATTTGCAGCGGCAAGTTATAAGTCTTCGACCAAGGATTCTTGTCGAACTTTGCAAGCGTTCCCTGGGGAGCTAAGTAGAGTGATGGCAGGTAGGCTAACTTGGCAGCCTTCAGCGAGGCCTCGCTCATCTC
>CADBHI010000158.1 GCA_902794405.1 uncultured Prevotellaceae bacterium | reverse complement strand
GTGGGGATGGACATGATATTGGCAGCAGCAGCGAGTGCCTGATTCTTGTCAACATCGACCTTCAGAACCTTGATGCGGCCTTCGTACTCTTGCGCCAATCGCTGAAGCATGGGAGCCATTGCCTGACAGGGGCCACACCATGTGGCATAGAAATCGATGACAACGGGAGTCTTACCCGTGTAGTCGTATCCCTTGAGATACTGCTGATAGTCTTTGATATTTTCCATAATTATTTAGTGTTTTAATTCCATAATCTTCGACGGACAGGCCAGAGTACACTTGCCGCACTTAAGGCAGTCTGGATGCAGATAGCCGACGGCCTTACCACGAGAGTCGTAGGGTGTAAGCTGCATGGGGCAGACGCGGGCGCAGCTCTTGCACTTCATCTGACAGGCACTCGACACGTGGATGTTGGTGAAAGCCTTGGGCAGGGGAGCGTGTTTAGGTGCCACCCAGTTAGAGATGGTTCCCATGGGACAGAACGAACACCAGGTGCGTGGGGCATAGATGAACGAAAGTGTGACGCCGACGATGGTGGTCATGACGATAATCGTCCAGAACACTTTGCCGATTCCAGACCACATGGCCAGTCCGCCCTCGCTCCAAGGCACGGTGAATGTCAGTTGGATGCCGAACATGCCGAAGATGAAGAACACCATGAACAGGCGGAAGCCGAAGGTGCGCACAAACTTGGGAATCGGGCGATGGGGTGAGTACTTCGACAGCAGACGGTCGTACATATTGCCGCGAGGACAGACGTGTCCGCACCACCAACGGCCTTTAAATATACTGGTCAGCACTGGGCCGATCATGCAGATGAGTGCCAACAGGCCAATCACTGGGAAAAACCAGCCAAGCAGGATGTACGCGATGATAATCCAATAAATGGGCACACCCGGTGTCTCGAAGTGACGATGAAAACGCTTTGTTGTCTTCTTTTTACTATCTTTTTGCTCCATAAAACTTTAAATTTTCTGTTTGATGGTGCAAAATTACAACTTATTTGATAGATAAACGAATTATTTTGTCTATCTTTGCATCGGTTTTTTCTATCGTAGATACAATTATCAATTGTCAATTATCAATTTTCAATTCGTAAAGTATGACATTACAGCAACTGAAATATATCGTAGCTATCGACCGCTACCGTAACTTTGCCAAGGCCGCCGATGCTTGTGGCATTTCGCAACCCACCCTCAGCGCCATGCTGGTGAAGTTGGAGGAGGAACTTGACGTGCGCATCTTCGAGCGCAGCAACAAGAGCGTTACGCCTACCATCGCAGGCGAGAAGATTATCCGTCAGGCTGAACGGGCCATTGCCGAGGCAGAGCGCATCGCAGAACTGGTGAGCGAGGACAAGGGCGATGTGGCAGGCGAATTCAATCTAAGCGTCGGGCCTACCATCGCCCCATATGTCCTGCCAAAATTCATCCGCCACTACATCGAGGCGTATCCGCAGGTGAAACTTAGCATCCGCGAGATGAAGGCTGATGTGATGTTGAGCGAACTGCAGTTGGGGCACCTGGATGCAGGTATCGCCATCAGCGGGAATTCGCGTCAGGGTATATTGGAGGTTCCGCTCTATACTGAGAAGTTTATGGTGTATCTTGCCGAAGACTGCTGGCGCAAACTGCCTGTGTTCAAACCAGAGAATTTAGAGCACGAGAAAATGTGGATCATGAAAGAAGCCCAATGTCTGCGCGACAGTGCCTTCAGCTTTTGCAAGGCAAGGACGAAGGGAAACCGCGTCTATGAGGCAGGCAGCATCGAGACACTTATCCGCATCGTAGATGAGAATGGCGGTTTTACCATTATCCCTGAGATGCACCTGCCGTTCCTCACCGACCGTCAGCGCGAGAACGTGCGTCGTATTGAGGGTGATTATCTCTCGCAGCGCCGTGTGTCGCTCTACATCCGCGAGGACTACATCCGTCAGTCGATGCTGAATACCATCACAAAAACGCTCCTCCGATTCATGCCCGAAGGTATGATGGAGGAGCGGATTATGAAGTACGGGGTAAAGCTTTGAACGCGGTGTTATCCGCAATGGAAATATTTCGTGACGAGCTTTTTGATTTCCTCGGGATAACCCTCGATGTTCTTGCGAAGCGTTACATCGTCGAAAGCCCGTAGCTGGGCGATGATGCCGTCGATCATAGCGGGCGAGAAGACATGGTGTTCTTCAAAGACAGCGCGCAGGCGTTCCAGACAGTCGGCAGAAGCGACACAGGAATCAGGAAGCTGTGCGAGCGTAGCCAGACGATCGGCATTCTCGGCAGCATGGATATTCACATTGACGTAAGTCCGCTCTGCCACCTCAAGAGCATCGGGCATCTCGAAGCCGTGACGACAAGCGACGCAGAGTCCAGCCAGCAGCTGATAGAGGTCGGCAGAGCCGTCGGGCGAGCGCATCTCTACCGTCTGCTTGATGCTCGTGTCGTATTTCGACTCCTTCTCCAGTGGATTGGCCTTGTAGCTCATGTCCACATCGGCAGCCCAACCCAACGGCACGCGAACGAGCACAGAGCGGTTCCTGTCGCCCCAGCATACGTTCGTAGGAGCCTCCTGATGGGGCACAAGACGGAAATAGCTGGTAGGATTTTTGTTGCCAAAGGCGGTGATGGCAGGCGCAAGGTCCATCATACCTGCTATCATTTTACGGGCAGCCTCCGACAGCACGCCGTCGGCCAGCATCTGGTTCTTGCCGTCCTTCATCATCCGCATGTGGATATGCAGGCCTGAGCCCGCCTTGCCAGTGGTAATCTTCGGTGCGAAGGTCACGTCGTAGCCCATCTGATAGCCCAGGTTGCGGATTATCCACTTGGCTAGCATCAGTTGGTCGGCAGCCTGCTCTACGGGTACGGGCAGAAATTCAATCTCGTTCTGTTCGTAGTTCTTGCCGTCGATAGTGAAGTTGCCCACTTCTGAGTGACCA
>CADBHI010000157.1 GCA_902794405.1 uncultured Prevotellaceae bacterium | reverse complement strand
TTTATTATAGGTGATGAAGTTCTCTTCTCTCAACTTGCAATAGTCGCTATAACGCTGACAACTAAAGTATCCAAGAAGGAAGATGTCACGAACGACTTCATTGTCGCCTGTAAGCTTCAGCTCATACATGGCATCAATCTCCTCGTCAGTGAGGTAGATCTCGGCTCGTTTATCTATCTCCTTTACTGCTTTGTCTTTCCAAACCCTCAGGGAAACTGCATTCTTATTGTAGCCCTCCATAGCTGCAAGATTACAGAGTTTACGAAAACAGGAAACCTTTTTATTGATGGTGTTCGACATATACCCTTGCTTCAGAAGATAAAGCGTAAACCTATCTGCAAAAGGTTTGTCAATATCATCAAAGGGAATATCCTTCTTGCAATATTCCTTTAGATTCTCACCAAATGCTTTCCACACAACAACTGTGCCAGGAGAATAATCCGAGTTGTTGCCATGACGAATGGATCCATCGGAGATCCCTGCATAAAAATAATCAAAGAAGCCCAATACCGTAGTCTTTGATTTTTCTGTGGCAACCTTTGCTACTTGCTGGATTTCCTCTACTGTGCCATTGACAACACGAGATAGGGCTTGTTCCAATACAATCTTATCCTCCTTAGATTGCACTTTATTTTCAGAATATAGTACATCTATGGTCTTCATAACTTCTACTTGAAGATTGTGGACCTTTTCACCTTCTTCGGTTCTCTCATATCGTTGCATGGCCGACAGGCTCTTCTGAGCCTTCATCCATTCTTTAACGTCTACCATTATACCGGTGCTCACACAAAAAAGGATTCCCTTACGTCGAGTTCTGACATATAGGGGAGCTTTACCTTCATTCTTGTTAGTTCTCAAAAAGAATTGCGACATAATATTGTATTTTTAACGGTGCAAAGATACACATTTTCTCCGAAAGTTGTAGCCAATTTGTAGCCAATTTTTGAAAGTTGTCGAAATTTTAACTTTTGAAAACTATTTGTTTCTGATTTGTAACTAACTGTATTTCAGTTTCTTAAAATTTCTTAGGATTTCCATTAATTTCACCCTCTTAAATCCAAGCCCATCCTGAAGCGCTTAAAAATCAAGAGGTTACGAGAGTAACCTCTTTTCGTTTTTACCCATTTGAGGCTAATTTGAGGCAACAAATGTGGCATTTTCCATTAAATGCCGTTTGTTTTATTCCTTTGGGATTTGACTATCTGTGAGAAATTTCTTATTTATAGTTAAAGACAATATCTTGATTATAAGAAACGAGTCGGGAGGTGATTTCCTGATCTGCTAAAATAGTTCCACAATTTTCTGCAAGGCTGCGTCTGGCATGGGGGCACTGAAGATCATATCGAACATGTAGGGCACTTTAGCTGCGTAATATGGCAGGAGGCGCTTGGTGGCCTCGTTGATGGCTTGCGGGTCGGACGTGCCGAGATAGGCTGGGAAGAAGATGTCCCAGTGGGTCTTCATCATATCGTGTGTGATATGGAATATGTGCTGGACCCGATCATTGGGCATGTTGTGGCACATGGTCCATAGCTGCGCCAGATCCCACTCGGGGACACCGTAAGCAAATTCGCCCAGGTCGATCCAGAGGTCGCGCTCGCCGTCGGTAATGATATTGCCGATGTGCAGGTCGCCATGCACGCAGCGGGGCGTGTCGGGCACGGTATCCAGGAATTTTATGGCACGTTGCTTGTAATCCTCGGGCACCCGATTCTTCTCATGATAGAAGCGCACGATTCTCTGCTTGTAGGAGCAAAGGCGCGTGGTGTCGGCCTCCTTGGCGTGCAGCTCTTTGGCCATGCGTGCAAACTTCAGCGAGATTTCATCAAGCCGCTCCGGTTCCTGCGAGATGATTCGTGTGTACGAGCGCTTGTTCTTTATCAGTTCGTACTCGGCTCCGCTCCTTTCGCCATCAGTAATCATTCGGTAGGGCTTTGGCGATGGGATGCCCAGCTGGTACACTGTGCTGGCGGTCAGGAACTCGTCCTTGGTCCTATCGGCCTCGAAACCGGGTTTATAAAGTTTAGCCAACGAGAGACCATCCTTTTTAGTATAGGTTAGAGCCGTCCCGCCCTCGCCAGTCTGGATGTAGTCATCGAGATTGATTCTCTGTGTTTCTTCGCTCATCATCTCGCATTTTACCATTATTCAATAACAGTCATTTTCATTTCAATATCATCTACAGGTCTGTCGGCTCGTCCAGTTGCTGTGCCTTGAATCATTTCTACCACATCAATACCTTCTTCGACCTCGCCAAAGACGGTGTATTGACCGTCCAAATGGGGCGTGCCACCAATAGTTGAGTAAATCTTCAACTGTTCTTCGGTTAAGCCTGATTTACCGACTTTACTCTCTGCTTCTGCAGCCAGTTTGTCTTGTAGTTCCTGAAGACCTTCACGATTTCTGTCACGGCGCATCTGCATAATCTCTGCACGATGTTCGGCAGCAAGTTTATTAAAGGCATCCCGTACCTTCTGCATCCTCAGTTGCTTGGAGAACTGGCGAAGCTGGCTCTCGTTATACACATCTCCCCAGACGATGTAGAATTGAGAACCACTACTGCGTCGCTCAGGATTAACCTCGTCGCCCTGACGTGCAGCAGCCAATGCTCCACGCTTATGGAAAAATCCATCCTTAATCTCGGCTTCAAGCGTGTAGTCAGGACCACCAACCCCCAGCATCTTACCAGAGGGTGCGCCCTTCGAATCGGGGTCGCCTCCCTGAATCATAAAGTTCTTGATAACCCGATGGAATAATGTACCATCATAATATCCCTCCTTCGCTAACTTCAAGAAGTTGTCACGATGGATGGGAGTCTCGTCGTATAGGCGAACTACGATGTCGCCCAACATGGTTTGAATCTTTACTTTTGTCATAAACAACTATAATTATTGGTGCAAATTTAAATAAAATTTCCGAGATTATAAGCCAGTTGAGATAAAAACTGAAACAAATTGCCCCGAAAAGTTAGAAATCAAGGCCTCCATACGC
>CADBHI010000156.1 GCA_902794405.1 uncultured Prevotellaceae bacterium | reverse complement strand
GTTAATATGTTATTGTGTCTTTAAAACCTCCGTTACTCTGTCTCTACTGGGCTTCGCGGTACTTCCCTTCCTCCTTATCATCGAGCATCGAGAGATACGACTGATAGCGGCTCTCGGCGATATAATGTTCCTCCACGGCTTTCAGCACAGCACAGCCCGGCTCATGCGTATGCGTGCAGTTAGAGAAACGGCAGTCCTTGGAGAAGTGGAAGATATCCTTGAAATAACTGGTAATCTCTTCGGGCTCCATATCAAATGTGCCAAAGCCCTTAATGCCTGGCGTATCAATGAGGTAACCTGAGGTGAGGCTAATCATCTCACTAAACGTGGTGGTATGCATTCCTGTGTTGTGGGCATCGCTGATCTCTGCTGTGCGCAGGTTGGCACCAGGCACTAAACGGTTGATGAGTGTGGACTTTCCTACGCCACTATTTCCACTGAGCAGCGTAATCTTGCCATCCAACATCGGACGTAAATCGTCAACACCCTCGCCCGTCTCAGCTGATATCTGACGACACTCATATCCTATGGTTTCGTAGAGGTTCACTACAGCCTGCTGATAGCGCAGTGCATCCTCATCGAGTAGGTCAGTCTTATTAAAGATTAAGACCACTGGTACACGATAAGCTTCAGCAGAAGCCAAGAAACGATCGATAAAGGTGGTAGAAGTCTGAGGGTTGGCAACGGTGACTATCAGGAAAGCCTGATCAACATTAGCCGCAATGATATGACTCTGCTTCGAGAGGTTGATACTCTTACGGATAATATAGTTACGACGATCCTCGATGCTGGTGATCCAGCCTTCTTCGTTTATCTCTACCCTGTCGCCTACAGCCACAGGATTGGTAGTACGGATACCCTTCAGGCGAAAGTTACCCTTCACCTTACAATCAAGCAGTTGGCCATCGTCCGTGCGAACGGTGTACCAACTGCCTGTATTCTTAACAACAAGTCCTTTCATATATTAAGGTAAAAGTGAATAGTGAATAGTGAATAATTTGCTACCGCTCCGCAATACATATTCAGATGCGGAAGCAAATTTTTCACTTTTCACTATTACCTATTCCTTTATACAGTCATGATTTCCTTGTTCTTTGCTTCAATCAGTTCATCAAGTTTCTTGATGTACTTGTCGTGCAACTTCTGAAGGTCGTTCTCGGCATCCTTCTCCAAGTCCTCTGAGAGACCGTCTTTGATAGCCTTCTTCAATTTCTCCTTGATGTCGCCACGAACATTGCGTACCTCCACCTTGGCCTTCTCAGCAATCTTGTTGCACTGCTTCACCAAGTCACGACGGCGCTCCTCTGTGGGCTGAGGGATAGCTAAACGGATAATCTCACCATTGTTCTCAGGAGTGATGCCTACATCGCTGTCCATGATAGCCTTCTCAATATCACGGATCTGCTTTCTGTCCCAAGGCTTGATAGCAATGGTACGAGCATCGGGGCAGTTCACGGTAGCCACCTGATTCAGGGGTACACGACTGCCGTAAGATTCCACACGAACGCCATCCAGAATGGCGGTATTTGCACGGCCAGCACGGATACGGTTCAACTCCTCTTCAAGGTACATTGCAGCCATTTCCATGCGCTCTCCAGCCTGTCCTAATGTTTCTTTTACGTCAATCATATTTGTAAGTTTCAAAATTTCTGCTGACAAATTTACCACATTTATTTGAATTGCGCAATAAAAAAGCATAGATTTTTGAAAAATGCACAAAAAAAACTAGAACAAGAGTCTTCTTATGCGTACCTTTGGGAACATTAATTATTTAGTTATTACATCACCATTAAAAAACCGCCACGTGCTCGGCAAGCAATGCAGACTTTGTCACCGCTCAGAGATGGGTGAGAAACTTTGATGTCACGCTCTGCCTCGCCGTCGCTGAACAACAGAACCTTCTTGGGCTTGAGATTCAGCCGCTTCAGTGTGAAAGCAAGATTTATTTCTTCATCTGTGCCGTTAATTCCTGCAACGTACCAAGTTTTCCCTGAACGGCGAGCAACAACGGCACTCTTGCCTGGATAGCCTGCGAGGAGTTTGGTGTCGTCCCATGCGGCGGGCAGGTGTGAATAGACTTGTCTTGCCTCAAAAGGAAGGGACTCATAGCCTTCGGGGCGATCGGCCATGTGCTGAATGCCCGACTCGAAGAGCACAGGCAGAGCCAGTTCATGTGCATTGGTGGTGATGTGGGGGAACTGACTGTCGGTGAATGTGCCTGGCGTATAGTCCATCGGACCGATGACATTGCGTGTATAGACAACGGTGGCATTGTGGGGTGGCGCCAAGGTGGTCATCAGCTCATAGTTGTTGTACCACTCTGCACCATAGATGCCCTCCATGCTCACCATGTTGGGCCATGTGCGCTGCCAGCCATTCGGTATGGTACAACCATGGAAATCGACAAGCAGATGGTGACGGGCAGCATCTTTGAGTATATCAATGTAATAATTGACCATTGTATCGTTGTCGGGCGAGAAGAAGTCGACCTTGATGCCACTTGCTCCAATGCTTTCCAGCCATTGCATCTCGCGTTCACGGCTCTCTGCCGTATTCAGCCGGTCTTGTGGCTGTGGGGCGTGAGGTCCTACAAGCGATGTGCCGGAATTGTACCACAGGTTAATTTTGACTCCCTTTTGTTTGGCGTATGCCATCACGTCGTTGATGTCACCTCCGTTGGTCATCTCAGGCCATTCCCAATCAACGAGACAATAGGGCCATCCCATCTGTGCAGCCAAGTCGATGTATTGTTTCACCAGCGTATAATCCTTGGAACCATGATTATATGCCCAATAGATCCAGGAACTGACACCGGGCTGAATCCAACTTGTGTCGGCAATCTGGCTTGGTGTAGCCAAATCGGTGACGAGAGTCGATTCGACCACATCTGCTAAAGAGCCAATAATGGCGAAACGCCAAGGTGACAAACCATCGCAGAAAGCAGACGGACCTACCAGTTGAACCTTGTATTGCTCGGAATTGTCGGCATTGACAAGATACGAGCCGCTGTCGTTACTTCGCAGATCTGACTCCGCAATGAGCATAAACAGCCCCTTTTGTGGCTCCACCAAGGCTGGATAGCTCCATTGGCCATTGGTAACATCACGCAGATTTCTGTCTTTTACAGTCTTTCCTTCTGTGTCGTGTGGGAAAGGTTGTTCGTTGCCAAAGTCGTAAGGAGCTATCCATCTGTCCTTACCATCTGCCAC
>CADBHI010000155.1 GCA_902794405.1 uncultured Prevotellaceae bacterium | reverse complement strand
CCCAAGTGGATGAGAGCCTTTACATAGAGCGGATGAACAAGGTTATACGTGCTGACGAGCGACTGCAGCGCATCGTCAACAGCTATATCCTGCACACCCTCGACAAGGAGGGCCGACCCCAGACGGCAGACAACATGTATAACGTAAAAACAGAAGAAGATGAAGAATAGACTTTTTACTGCCATCGTGGCATTGCTGATTGCTATTGCATGCAGCGCACAGACGTCCCGCTCCAGCAACATCAGGGAAAAACTGAATGCTTTCGTGGAATCGAAAGAGTACGGCGTGCATCGACTCGGTTTCTCAAAAGACGGACTGAATGTTTATCAGTTTGCCCAGCAGTTTGCCATCGGTGAGGAGTTGGACAGCAAATACTACGGTCCGTTGTTCACGCCCCGGATGTTGGATTTGGAGAAGGCTTTCAGGTCGGAGGCTGTGAATGCCAAGACCATCTATATCCATGATGCAAGCGACGGCGACTCACCTCTGCCAGGCGTTAAGTTCCAGTTGATGACAGACGCCCAACATCCGATAATACATGCTGTGACATTCGACCTCAACAAGAATATCCGCCTGATTTCCTTTGAAGAGGCAGACGGCAGGATATATGTCCTACTGCTGATGTGGGACCAGACCGTTGACCAAGACAAGAAAATCGGCGATACATTCCTGATGGACGGGATGATATACGAAATCAGCGGATGGAAAATGAACGACAGACCTTATATCGCCCACTATAAACGACCCAGCGCATCAGGCACCTTTGTTGCGGGTTTGCAGTATAACGCCCCGGCTGATGCCATGTCTGTCGAAGAGTTCATGGCCAAGGTGAAGCGCACCTGTGAGATATTCCAGCGCGAGACCCCGCAAGGCAAAACGGCAGCAGGGGTGGTGCTCAACAAGACGTGCAATGCATTCAGCGGAATACTGACCAAAGAGCAGTATTTCGAAACGTTAAGCAACATCCAGCCGTTAGTCGATAGCGAAAAGAATGAAAACCTGAAGAGCATTCTGGCCTATTCCTGCTACTTGATTTACAAGAAGAGCGATGCCTACGAAGGCGACCGGAATACAGACGTAACGTCAGCACATGCTGGAGCTTCAGAGACCACTACTTCACAGGTGTCGAAAACCATCGTCTATAACAGTATGCTGATGAACGAAATGGTGGAGAAGAAAATGATAGATTGCCAGATATCAGGTACAGCACCATTGAATGGCAATAAGGTGGAAGTGAGGCGCAGCATTACTTCTGAGCTTTTAGGGACATGCCCTGTCACCAATGGCAAGTTCTCCTTTACCTGCAAACTGCCGAAGAACGAGGTGTGCCGGATATATCTCGACAACAGAGAATTTGTTTACTTCTATACCGACGGTACCCCCATCAGCGCAGACATGGAGCACCTGACAGTAAAAGGGGGCAAGGCCAGCCAAAAGGTTAACGACTTCCTGCAGGAAGTAGAACGCGAACGCCTGGCCGAGCTCCATGAGGCCGACAGCCTGAAAAAAGCGGCAATCAACCGCCAGCGCGGCGAACGGCTTCTCAAGGCAGTACGTGAGAATCGTGACAATATCCTCTCCGCGTTCGCGCTCAGTCAGGTCTATACGGAAATGAGCTATGAGGAACTGAAGCCTTACCTTAGTGACGACTATGCCTTCTCGCACCACATCCTCCTGGCACCGATGCGCGAATACGTGGAAGGGCTGGAGAAGCGCAAGCCTGGCACTCCTTACACCAACCTCGAACTGGTGGACACGAAGGGCCGCCCACATCAGTTAAGCGAATATATCGGCAAGGGATATGTCGTCCTGCATTTCTGGCATGGCCTTGGCGGTTATGGATATCAAATCCTTCCGTCCATGAAGACGCTTTACGACACTTACCATTCACGCGGAGTGGAGTTCGTCACCTTGGCTTTCAGTTTCGGTGTGCAAGGATGGCGGGAGGAAGTAAAGCAGCGCGGGCTGACATGGCCGCAGTTGATGCCCAATCCAGATACCAACCCCCGAGACGCACTTGCTGCCTACGGCATCCGTTCCTATCCCGAACTGATAGTCATCGATGCTAAGGGAACTATCGTGGCCTGCCCTCGTAATTTGGAAGAGCTCGAATCGGTTTTAAAAGAGTTGAGATAATCGCGAATTATATTGAAACTAATGACAGATTTTGATTCAACGCGGTAAACGGCATGGGACGCAGCGATGCGTCCTGTGCCGTTTGCAAGATTATGAAAGTTTAACGCCCCGCCGCATCATATTTCCACGATTACGGCGTATATATAATAAAAGGTAAAGACATTAACGAATATGAACAAGCAAACCATCATCACCATCCTCCTCGCCATCGTCGCATTGGCGGGGCAGGCGCAAGAAATCAAAATGAACGAGCCATCGTTCAGTGACTATCTTCCGCTACTCAATGCCAAGGGCTATATGGCCTACAGTTTCGACACGAAGAAATTCAAGGGCGCAGTAGTCGAGCCTGTTGTCATGGAATATTTAAAAGGTGAAGAGCCGAAGAATGTCCTCGACTTCAACATCATCATGAGTCTTGACAGGAAACTCGTCATTGGTTTCAGACCATCTGACAGCGATTCGACAGCCAACTACCTCTTTCATTTCAGCGAGAACAGAGGTTTTGGCGGTCAGCTCAATCTAAAACCGATATTTGCTCCTGAAAATCCTGAAGACAAATGGTACATGTACGAATCGCGTCCTTTTGAACTGACAGATTCATTCGAGAAAGGAACGTTCATTCCGCTCGTCCTCTATGGCTCATATTGGTATGCCCCCCAAGCTAGCGGATGCCGTTTTTGTGGAGACAATGAAATAAAACCCGATCTTTCGTCGGACATTGTGAAATCCATACCTCATTTCTTCGTACTCGGTATCAAGATAAAATAGAACAATGAACAAGCAAACCATCATCACCATCCTGCTCGCCCTCGTCGCAGTGGCAGGGCAGGGGCAAGAAATCAAGAAAGTAGCAGCTACGCCCGAAGACTTCATGGAGCACATGGCCTTGTGTGGCTACGAAGTTTACACCTATGACATTTCCTCTCTGCGCGACTCCGTGTCGGGCTTCACCATCGTCATCCGCGAGTACAACCAGCAGGGGATGATTGACGAGAAGAAACTCTACGGTTTCAGGACAAAGACCATGATTTCAGACTTCAACGAGAAAGACCAGCAGGAAATCTATGCGGAGAACGATGCCGACGACATGGAGCGCGGCATCTATCG
>CADBHI010000154.1 GCA_902794405.1 uncultured Prevotellaceae bacterium | reverse complement strand
TGTAGCCGTCTGGCGCAAAGAGAGAAGTTCGTCTGCCTGGTTCTTGCTGACGATAGAGAGCTGGCGCACCTTCGTCTGCGGCTGTGCCATCATGCGTTCGGCAACGGCGACGATGCTCTCGGCCAGTGCCTGGCCCAAGCGGTCGGAGTAGATGGAATCGTCGTATTCCACAACGACACCACGATCCTCTATTTTGATATTGATTTTGAACATTGGGACGTTCAAGTCGAGGAGCTCTTGGCTGACAGGTTTGTCACCGACGCTGTACTGAGACAGCACCCCAACCTGATAGGCGTAGGCAATAGCGGGACGGAAATCGAAGTCGGCAGCGATGCGTGCGAAAGGATAGTCCTCGTGGCTCAGGGTCTCGTCGATGTTCTCACTGGTCTGTCTCAGGAAGTCGCTCACGGTGACATCGCTGATGTTGATGCCGAGGGCCAAAGTGTTGACAAACATACCCACAGTCTCGGCAATCTTCAAGTTCGAGCGGCCGCTACTGACGGTGCAGAGATAGACCTCACGGTTATTAGTGTAACGGGAGACAACGTAGCTCGTGGCAGCAAGCAGCAGATGTGCTGGGGTGATGAAAGTAGAGAGTTGGGCGTTGAGTGTTGAGAGTTGGCGCCCAAGTGCATCAAACGGTATGGGGCACACGGCCTCACCGATGACACCCTGCCGGTTGGTTTTGGGTAGGTCGGCAGGAATCTCGCTGGCTCCCTCACACGTCTGCAACTTTTCTGCAAAGAACTGCTGAGAGGCGCGGAACGTATCGCTATCCTCAGCCCGCTGCTGGTCGGCAACGAAATCGAAATACGTATAAATCTCTTTCTCAACGGGAGAACCATTGAGAACATTGTTGATCTGGCGGATGAGCAAGTCGGCAGAACCACCGTCGAATACCAAGTGGTGGACATCCATCAACAGATGGACACCGCTTTCAGTCTTCACGACCTCAAAGCGATAGAGCGGTGCACACTGGATATTGAACGGGCGCACGTACTCCTGTTTGTAGGCTGTCAGCGTCTCATCACTCATCTCCGTGACAGGCACATCCACAGCGACACTATCCGCTAACGTCTGAATGATAGAGTCTCCCTGCGTCGTGAAATGTACGCTCAGTTCGGGATGAGCCTCGACCACTTGTTTGACGACATCAGCCAGTCTGTCGGCCTCGATACCGGCAGGATAGCTGAGCAGACAAGCGGTATTATAGATGGTGGAAAGGGGATTCTTCAGACACTCGAAATAGACACCCGTCTGAGCATATGACAAGGGACAAACTCCCTCATGGTTTCTCTCGACAGTAGCAGAAGTTGCTGTACCTTGGGTTAATATCTCTTGCTCTATGCTCTTCAGCGTGGCACTCTTGACCAATGCCCTCGAATCAAGAGTCACACCGTAGTGCTTGTTAATCTGAACAGCCAACTTGATGGCCGATACCGAGGTCAGGCCAACATATAGCAGTGGCGTGTTAATGCCGAAGTCTACTGTGCCGATTTCCTTGGCAATAATCTGGTGGAGCTCACGTTGCAGATCGTTCTCTGGTTGTTGGATGTCCTCTGATGACAACCGTGGGGCGCTGCGGACAGGCTTCGGAAGCCGTTCGCGGTCAACCTTACCATTGTTATTGCGTGGTATCTCGTCGATCTGCATTACCACCTCAGGCACCATGTACTCTGGCTTCAGAGCTGCCACATGTTGTTTGATGGCCTCAGCATCAAGTTCACCATCCCCGGTAACGTAGGCCACGATATAGGTGCCGTTCAGCGTGTCGCTGGCCGACTGCAGTGTTGCTTCTTTCACACCCAGACAGGTGAGCACGGCGGCCTCGACCTCGCGCAGCTCCACGCGGAAACCGCGAATCTTAACCAAGCCATCGCGGCGGCCAGCGAACAGCAGGTTGCCATCGGCATCACGACGCACAAAGTCACCCGTGCGGAAAGCACGTTGATAGCCTTCTTCATGGGCGGCATTGAAGGGATTCTCAATGAAGACATTGGCGGTCAGTTCGGGATGGTTCAAGTAGCCTCGGCAGAGCTGCGGACCGCTGACCCATAATTCGCCAGCCTCACCGTCGGCCACCTGCTGGCCGTCCGCACCGACGATATACAGGCGGTATGTGCCGGGAGCCTGGCCGATAGGCACGTTCGTCTCGTCACCTTTCACGGCGTGACACGTTATCATGCCGCAACACTCCGACGAGCCGTAGATGTTCAGGAACGTCAGGCCTGCCGTTGGCGTCACGGGTTCCAACTTCTCACCACCGACAGAGAGGAAACGCAGCGACGGACAGTCGTACAGCGTCACGAACTGACGACCCGTCATGGTGCTCATGATGATATGCGTGATGGCATTATCGTTGATGAACTGTGACAGACGAACGAAGTCGAAGCGGATGTCCTCGGGGATGATATAGAGTGTGCCGCCCGTGGAGAGCGTACCAAAAATGTCGTGCACGGTGGGGACGAACGAGAAGCTGGCATACGATGCTACGCGACTGTTGCCGTCGAGTCCCATGGTAACCTTGGTCTCTTCAGCATTGTAGCTGATGTTGCCCTGTTCTATCATACAGCCTTTAGGCTGGCCCGTCGAACCACTGGTATAGATGAGCAGGGCTAATGCATCACCTCCGACCTCTCTCCAACCGGAAAAAGGAGTCGTTGCCTCAACAGCCTTCAATTCATCAGTATAGAGAATGGGGACTTTGGCATTCTCCGTTTCCACATACCCGTCACCAACTGTCAGGCCGCTCTCAGCGAGCACTTCACGGTCGGCTATCAGCAGCTTGGCACGGCTGTCGCTCAGCATGAAGTTCAGACGCTCTGCAGGATAGGCCGGATCCAAAGGCATATAGGCACAGCCCGCTGCGAGTACGCCCAAGGGGGCTATGGCGAGCCATTGGTTGCGGGGAATCAGAATGCCTACGACATCTTCTTGAACCAGTCCAGCTTGGGTGATTTGCTGCGCAATACCACCGGCCTGTCCCATCACTTCACGGTAGGTGCAGCTCATATGGCTATATACGACTGCTATATTATCAGGCGTAACGGAGGCCTGATGACGGATTAAGTTTATAACGGGATTCATATTCATAGTTTATTTTTTATATTGGATGATGGTCTTCAACATCTCACCGTCTGACAGTCCTTCGGCGTATAGTGGACGGCCATCATCGTCAGGTCGTCGCTCTGCTCAGCATCGCCAACAAACTCGTGTACCTTATTCGTTATGGCTTCTAGTAGTTGCTGAGGCGGAAGCTGGCTGTTGGCGGCAAGGACCTCTTCTACACGATTGATGCCAAACTGCTTGCGCTTTAAGTTCTTGGCCTCTGTCAGTCCGTCTGTATAGAGGAATATGGTACTATCTGGTGCCATCAGTGCTTCTTGTACGCCATACTTC
Source organism: uncultured Prevotellaceae bacterium (assembly GCA_902794405.1). Classification (GTDB taxonomy): domain Bacteria; phylum Bacteroidota; class Bacteroidia; order Bacteroidales; family Bacteroidaceae; genus Prevotella. The sequence goes on along the minus strand of CADBHI010000154.1, from coordinate 455 downwards.
ACGTCATCGAACACGCCCACAGGCAGGTGGGGTATGACATTGACCATTCTTGGCTGTGCCAAGCGGCAGAGCCGAGCGGACCATTCTTGCGTCCCGTTCTTGCTCTGGCAAGCGAACAAGTTCGAGCGGGTAGCAAGCGGCCTTTGGCCGAGCGGGCCATTGACCATTATAAAAGGTGCGTCGTGTCCTGCATCACAGTAGCGCAGACGACCCGTCGGCAGGTCGAGCACACCGATGAACATCGTCACGAACATATTGGAATCGTTACCGCGACAGGAGGCTTCGTTAACGGCCTGCATGATGTGGGCTGGATTGTTCTCGTGAGCCGAGAAGGCACGGAACATAGAAAGGATCACGCTCATCACCATCGCCGACGGGACGCCCTTGCCACTCACGTCGCCGATGCAGAAGAACAGTTTCTCGTCGCGGATGAAGTAGTCATACAGGTCGCCGCC
>CADBHI010000153.1 GCA_902794405.1 uncultured Prevotellaceae bacterium | reverse complement strand
AGCACCAAAAGCAGACTGTCGCTGTTCCCAGTCATAGCATCCTGCGTCGTGCTTGTATTTTGCGTAATACTGTGCGAATCTTGACATCTATCTTATACCTCACCTATTTAATAATGAGGTGCAAAGGTACGAATTTTCTATGAGTTATTTGCTCGTTATGCAAAAAAGTTGCTAAAATAATCTTAAACCATCTATTTTGTCACACACTTTTAGAACATGATCCAAGCCATATAGCATAGAGCCGCAATCTATGCCCATCCACTGAAAAAGTGTTTTAATCTTCTGGTACTCGCCACGGATATAACCGGTATAGATGACTGCCTGCCCCGTTGGGAAGCAAAGCGGCTCATGATGCGCGATACGGTTGCGGAGAGTGTTTATCTTATCCAGTTCATTGAATATGTACGACTGATTGATATGCAGTTGCGGTGTGGAACGTTGCTTGAACGGGAAGGCATCCAACAGCGATTGGTTGGTGAGATTATATTGCACAGGTGAGTACATATACTTCCACATGCCAAAATCCATTTGGGCCAATAGCTTTGAGTGCGAATAGGTTCTTTGCGACCGCAGTTTGCGCAAAGCATCAGAGATAGTGTCTCTTGTTTTATGGAGTCTTGGCTGTGTGAACATTCCACCTGGCGAAACGGAGTCTTTTAGCCACTCGTTGCCGAATTGTGGCACAAGGATGTCATCAATAGCATTACGAAGTGACACCTCGAAGCAACTTACTATTGTCAACAACTCCTGTGCCAAACGCAAATTATAGCGGTACAGCGTCATCGCCTTTCTTGTATCACCGTTACAGGCCAAAACGTATCTATTGAGCCGCTTTTGTGAGAAAAAATGTTCAAATTCGCAATATTTCATTAAATTCTTCTCAAAAAATTTGGATTGTATCTGAAAAATACTTATCTTTGCATCGATGAATCCCGCTAACCTCTGGCCGCAAGGTCAAGTTAGTGGGTATTGTTTTATATAGACTCTTCTTCCAGCGAGTTAAAGAAATCCTCATCAATCTCATACGATTTGACTTCATTGAGGCCGATGCCGTATTCTGCCAACTTATTGATGAGTTCCTCGCCATCCATCAGGTCTATCAAACGCTTGCCTTCGCTCGATGCCTCTTCTCCACGGAAATCGCGGATTTGTGGTGCTCCAACTTGGCCTTTATAACGCTTACACTGGAAAGCCACGTTAAAGCTGAAGATTCCATTGATACGCAGTTTACCTGTTCCATCGATGCCGCCGTCACCTGATTTTCTCGTAACCTCAACATCTGAGAATCCACATTCACGCAACAGACGCTGAGCCAGTTTCTCAAATGCATAAGGATTCATGTTGAACAAGATATCTGCCACCTGCTCGCGCCAGCCTTTCTTCTCTGCAGCAGGAACGTCTTCTGATTCAGGCTTCTCTGCGCCGTGCTTGTCGTTAGTGAACTTCTTGATTTCTTTCGTGTCAATCTTGCCAGACTTGAGCATCTTCGCACCTTTCGATGTCAAAGCCCAAACGCCTTGCTTACTATTCTCTACAGCACCAAAGTTTTTCAAGTAAGTTCTTGCCCACATCAGCCTGTATTCCACCTCGCTCATAGTGAATGTGTGCATTTCCTCAACCACATTGTCTGATAGATTTGTGATAGCCAGAACCTTCTTGTATATTTCTTCGTTAGAGCCTGATCCTCCAAGCATATCGAGTGCCTTCAGAACTGGTTCAAAGAAATAATCAAAACTTGGACAGAGTTTCTTGCTTGTTTTCTTCTTAGCCATATCGCATCAATCTATTTTGTAATCAACGGGTAGTGTAACGTCACCAGAGTATAATTCGGAGAAATCACGAGAGACCTCATCTTTGGAATAACCCAAACTAATCAAGTCACGACGTAGTTGTTCATATTCTCCTTTGTCGATAACTTCCATAGAATCGCCAATCGATACAAGAGCATGGCGATTATTTTCTGCATCTCTCAGATTGTCAAAGACAGTACGCAATAACCATTTAGAAACAGGACTCAAACCATGGATAGCTTCGTTCCTCACATCTTTGGTGCAACACTTGCTTCCAACTTTCTCCAATTCCTTTATGGAGCGTAAATATCTATCGTCGTTCATAACTAATTCATTTTATTCTAGCCTGCAAAGATACGAATAAATCCTGAGATAACAGCTAATTATCCCAGAAATTACACATTATTTAATTAAAAAGGGATACCATGCAGCATCTCCCCTATAGTTTCGAATCTTCTTTCAACTCCTCAATCAGCCCATCAAGCGTGTTTAACTTTCGCTTGCCGTCCATCGACTCCTTGGCCTCAATGAGTGCACCTCGAAAATCGGCCGTAATATCTCTGTTCGTTTTAGTTGCCATGATTATTACTTGTTTTCGTAAATAATATCTATAAACGCTGCAGGAGTTATTACACAAGGCGATGTAGGATAATGTTTGAGGTTGCCGGTCACAAGAAATGAGTCTTCATTGCTCAGTGACACTTCATAGAACACACGATCGTCTTCGTCAGGCATTGATTCTGCAAAATCCGCCCTTGAAGCCTCAACACCATTCTCTATGATATAGGATATCAATGCGCTGGCCGCATCTGGGAGAATGGGGAACTTTTCTCGATGCAGCACCTCTTCGTACTCTGCAATGATATCTGCGTCATACATAGGTACAAAACCATGATCAAAAAGGAGTCTCACAACCTTTGCCGTTGCGGCCTCGGGGTTGTGGGTAATAAGAGCAGACACCAGAACGTTGGTGTCAATCACGGCATATATCATAAGGCTGCTTGCTTTTTACGGCGTTCTTCCCTTGCGGCGCGAATCTCCGCATTGATTTCATCCAGAGTGAGTTCTGGCTCCTCACTGGACTCTGCTGCTTTACGCTGTTGCATAAACAGATCAAGGGCACTGGGTGTTTCCGTCTTGTTTGCCCTGATGGAGAACGGAATACTGCGACTCCTGACTACTGCATTCACAAAAATGTTGAAAGCCGTGTTTGCACTCATGCCAAACTGCTCACAGAGTTTGTCGAACTGTGACTTCATCTCCGAGTCTATTCTTACTGTAACTGCCGATTGTGCCATAATCTGAAATTTTAGTTATGATGGCAATATGCCACCATTTCGGTGGCAAAAATACAACAAATATCTGATATTACCAAATTTTTCTTCGATTTTTTTCCCCGAAAATGTGACATCGTGACTTTGTGACTTTGTGACAATAAGGAGTTTCCATCATCTGAGGGATTTTGGGAGAAAGAAAGAATATATAGTATATAAGAAATTATATATATTACAATATATATAATTTGAATAAGGGGCTTGTGTGCATCTAAACGACCTTAATGTCACAATGTCACGAAGTCACATTGTCACGGCAGGTTGTCGCTGTCGACGAACCGTAATCTCATTGCCTCGAAAATGACGGCTTCGAGGCCACGAAATGACGGCTCGTATAAATGATGCGATTAAGCGAGTGCAGAGCCATGCTAGCATGAGCTCTGCCGAGCATGAGCATCTTCGATGTTTAAAACATCAATTCGTCAAATTCGTGCTGAAAATCGCCCCAAATCGAGGGGTGAAATTTGGAAGTCCGCGAAAAATGTTGTACCTTTGCAGAGTCAAAAGATCTAATGACAAAGCGGGATGTCGGCCACCCGATGTAGCTGGTCGCAAAGAGTCTAATACCATAAAAACACACACAACTATGGCAAAGATTTTGTATGAAGTAAAAAGAAACAACAACACGGAGTCTAAGGGCTACGGCATGTGGTACGGCCGCGCCAAGAGCCTCGAAACGCTGAACACGCGCAAGCTGGCAAACCACATCTCGGAGCACGGTTCGATCTACACCCCCGACGTGGTGTACGGCGTGCTGGAAAAGTTCCGCAGCTGTCTGCTGGAGATGCTGCTCAACTCGAAGAAGGTGAAGATCGACGGCCTCGGCACGTTCTACTGCACCATCGAGAGCACGGGAGCTCCCTCGAAAGACAAGTACAACACGCAGGAAAACATCAAGGGGCTGCGCGTCCGTTTCCTGCCTGAGCAGGCCCAGGAGCAGAACATCTCCAGCCGTGAGTTCCTGAAGAGGGCCGAGTTCATCAGCATCGACCAGCTGAAGCCCGACCCGGAGGAGGAAGGAGGTGAAGGATGACGAAGGAGACTTGGAAGACCATCCTGCAGGTCATCGTCAGCATCCTCACCGCAGCCCTGACTGCCCTCGGCACCACGAGCTGCATGGGTCACGGCCCCATCACGTTCTGACGAATGAAGCCTAACGGCTTAACAAAAAAGAAACCCGGCTTGCAAATTGCAGGTCGGGCTTTGATTTTGTTTTGAATCAACATGTTATGAGACCTCAATGGCCTTGGTGACTTTCTCCTTCGGTTCGGTCTTCGGCATGGTGATGGTCAGGATGCCGTCCTCCACCTTAGCAGAAATCTGGTCTTTCACCACATCGTCTGGCAGCACGTAGTTCTGCTCGTAGTTT
>CADBHI010000152.1 GCA_902794405.1 uncultured Prevotellaceae bacterium | reverse complement strand
CAGGGGAAGGTCTATCTGGCGAGCCTCTTCGTTGGTGATACTGCCTACGAACCAGCGGTCACCACCACGCTCCTTGCGGGCCACCGTCACAAACTTGCCGATCTCACCGTTGGGAACGAGTGTCTTGCTCCAGGTCGTCGGACAACTCTCGATAAACGTCAGGGCTGGCTGCCCCTCGTAGTTCTCGATGGCATCGGCAGCCATTTGTAGCGGACTGTAGATGACAACGAACTCACCGAGTTGCTTGGCCAGCGTAGAGTGCGGATGGGTGCCCTTCACCACTTCCGAGAAGTTGAAGATGGCGGGGGTGAAGTCCGTCGGCCCGGCCAGACAGCGGGTAAAGGGCAGCGTAACGGTATGGGCGGGCGGATTGCCACCATTGGCGTCCCAAGCGTTGTATTCCTGACCGCGCACGCCTTCCTGTGTCATCAGGTTGGGCCATGTGCGCTGGATGCCCGTCGGCATGGCTGGCTCGTGGTTGTCTATCATGATGTGATACTTGGCAGCGGTCTCTATCACCTTGCGGTAGTGGCGGATGCCATACTGCGACTTGGCCAGTTCCTTGCCGTCAAACAGATGGCCTACATAGCCTGTCTTGACGGCACGGATGCCCAGACGGCTGTACCAGGCAAAGGCCGAGTCCATCTGCTGCTCCAGCAACTTGGTGTTGCCCCAGGTCTCAGTATGGCCGATGAAGCGGACACCCTTTGACAGCGCATAGCGGCATACCTCTTCTATATTGAAGTCGGGATAAGGTTTCAGATACGAAATCTGCTCACCCTCGCCCCAGCCTTGGTTCCAGCCCTCAGCCAGAACGCCGCTGAAACCATGACGGGCAGCGAAGTCGATATATCGCTTGACGTTCGCAGTGGTTGCCCCATGAGTGGGTCCCATCTCCCACGTGTTCTGCTTCTTGTGGATGCTCCACCACACGCCGATATAGCGGCCTGGCTCAATCCACGAAGTGTCGTCAATGCGCGACGGCTCGTTCAGGTTCAGCATCACGCGGTTGGTCATCAGCTCGCCTGCTGTCCTACCTATTATAATAGTGCGCCAGGGAGTCTTCGTCTCACCCTCACAATATACTTTCACGCCGTTCTGCCAGGGGCTCAGTGCCGTCAGCAGCTTGATGCCGCCAGCCGATGGACGTGGCGTAAGGTTGATGTTGGCATAATCCTCAAGCGCAGCCTCGTGGATAGTCAGATAGAGGTTGTCCTCATATTCGATGGTTAGTGGTGTGCAGACCGTATCCTTCCTGCTCAGCAAATCAGGGGTGTAGATACCCTCGAAATACTCAGTGTGGTTGGTTGGAATTGACCAAGCCTTGGCATCGTGCGCCAAGGTAATCTCGGTCAACTCGTCCTGAATACAATACTTCTCACCTTTATTTCGATGCAGAGCATACCGGAAGCCGACACCATCGTTGAACACCCGGAATACAATGCTCATCAGCCTTCTGCTGCCCGTCTGCTCCTGAAACCGCACCGTCACTTCATTATAATGATTGCGCACGCTGTCCTCTTCGCCCCATGACTGGTACCAAGTCTCGTCCTTTGAATCCGTGCTGTGCCGGAGCACCTTCATATTGTCGCCCAACAGGCCGTCGCTCAATTCAAAACCCAGATGCGAGGGGGTGACTATGGTCTGACCTTGGTGGATGACGGTGTAGTATGGCTTGCCGGCCTTCACGCCGACGGCAACCGTCACGGCGCCGTCGGGTGAACTAACCAAAACATCTTTTGCACTAACTGGTGCAAAGAAGCAACTACTAACTACTAATAAACTAACTACTAACTTATGCATGATGAAAAACGAATTAGTTATTGATTTTGATTTCGAGTGCAAAGATAGCGCATCGACAGGCCTGCTCCAAACACAACAAACAAAAATCAAAATATCTAAAATCACAACAGATTGACAATAAGATGGTTACATTTTTAGTATAGGCATAAAAATCTAAATGATTTCAATCCATTTTTCCCTGCTTTTGGCCTTTGAGATTTGGTGGTTTGGAGAATAATGCTTATCTTTGCATCTGGTTGTTGAAAGATAATTCTGAATAAATGATGAAAAGAAAGATTCTTTGGCTCCTCTGGGCCACCATGACAGTCGGCGTAGCGTGCGCACAACCTCAGGCCGCCTCGCTCGGCAGTCTCTATCACACACTGGACAGCCTGATAGAAAGGCACGATGACTTTGTGGCCGTCAAAGAGGCACGGATCAAGTCCCTCGTCAGCGGCTGGCGCGGAATTCAACTCACCCCCGAACAAGAGTACGACATGAACTTGCGGCTCTACGACGAATATCTGGCTTTCCGTTTCGACTCCGCCTACGCCTATATCCATCGCAATATGCTGAGTCCACTGGCTCAGAGCGATGCCGACCGCCATGCCGTCACCGCCATCCGCATGGCTCACATACTGGCCGTGTCGGGCATCTTCAACAATGCCCGACAACTGTTGGAGAGCATTTCGCTCGCACAAGTATCCAACGATGCCCGAGTGGCGTACTACAACCAACAAGCCGAACTGAACCTCTACCGCTCTGAGATGGCTCAATATACACCTTATTTTATGGAATATATTGACAGTGCACAGTATTATCGTCAACTGCTGTTGCAGGTGGCTCCCAAGGAGTCGTTTGAATACGTCACCAACCGCGCTGCCTATGCTTGTGAACGGGGTGACGTGGCGGGAGCCATCCATCAACTGAAGCATTATCTGCCTACCTTACAGCCGGGCGACCGTCGGTATAGCGTCGTGACCAGCACAATGGCCTACTTCTACTGGAAGGCCGGGCAGCCAAGCGTGCAGGAGCGCTACCTGCTGCTTGCTGCCATCAGCGACCTGCGCGGGGCCATCCTGGAGAACAATGCCCTGCGCGAACTGGCCGCCATCCTCATGGAGCGTGGCGAGTATGAAAAGGCTTACCGCTACCTGACCCGTGCCAGCAACGATGCCAGAGAGTACGGCAGTCGTCTGCGCAGCATGCAGGTGGCCCGCATGGCACCGCACATCACCAAGGCATACGACATAGAGCGCGAAAGGGCCAGGCAGCGCACCCGCCGACTGCTCATCGCCATGACCGTCATCGCCCTGCTGCTGATGTGTACCATCGGCTATACGCTGTCGCTGATTCGCAAGCGCCGCAAAGACAATGAGAAAATCAGCCAGATGAATGTCGAACAGTCACATAACATAGAGAAACTGCAAATTCTCAATTCTCAATTTTCAATTCTCAATTCCCAGATGAAGGAAGCCAACCGCATCAAGGACGAGTACATTGGCCGTTTTCTGGAACTGAGCAGCAACTTGATACATCGTGACGAGGAACGCACGAAACTGCTTAACCGCCTGGCCCGCGACCGTAAACTGGAAGACCTCTATGCCGAACTGAAGAGTCCAAAGGCCATCAACGAGGGTGAACCGCCTGATGACTGCCGACAATCAGTTCGATATATCCTCAGAAAGGCTACGGGTAGGCGAGCCACGCTCGGGAATGGCGCCACGGCTGACGACTGAACTGCGCGTTCTGGCTCTCATCCGCCTGGGCATCACGGACAACCAGAAGATTGCCGACATCCTCCGCTCCAGCCTCACCACCATCTACACCTACCGCTCAAAACTGAAGTCACGGGCCAGAATCAAGGAGACATTCGAAGATGACATCCGACGCATAGCAACCTATTAACGATTTCTGCGTCTTATCTTCTTTTCGCATCGGCAGCAGGAGGCAGACGACGGCCATGCTGGCAGTTCTCTAGATGGTAAGGCCGCTGAAGTCGCGCATAGCCATGATGCCAGACTGGACTGGCCATGCTCATGTAGAGCAGAGGAACGGTGGTGCCACTTTACAAAAGGGAATTTAAGTTCATAATGTCCGGGGAATTATCTTTGAATCTTGATATTCC
>CADBHI010000151.1 GCA_902794405.1 uncultured Prevotellaceae bacterium | reverse complement strand
CCCTTGGATTCGGTGTTCTCGCACTTGCGGAGATTCACCAGGAAAGTAATGTCATTTCTTGCCATACTTTTGTTGTGTTTTTTGTAGTATTAGAAATCTGTTGCGGCAGACTACATCGGGCCACCGCTTCCCGCATATTTCTTAGTTCTTATTTACATTGCAAAGGTACAAAAAATATCTGAGACTACCAAACATTTTGAAAGAATTTTTCAAAATATTTCTTCCGCTCGGCACGAAGTGACGCTTTCTTGCGCTCCGTGGGTGCTCAGACGCTTCGCGGAGGTCTCTGCAAAGAACTTTTTTCGCAAAAAGTACACAGAAGGTAATAAAAAAAATATGGTGAAAAATTTGGATTGTAACTAAATTTTAGTTACATTTGCAGGCAAAATGAATAACTATTGAAATGGGAACAAAAGAAAAGCTGCGAGAAAGGTTCATGAAAATGCCCTCGGACTTTACTTTCGACGAGATGCAACGGCTGTTGGAGGGCTATGGCTACGAGCGCAGTAACAAAGGCAGAACGTCTGGATCAAGGCTGATATTCAAGAATGGTAATAAGCGCCCTATCATGTTGCACAAACCACATCCAGGCAACATCATGAAGGAATATGCCATGAAGCAGGTTTTGGACGATTTACGTGAAGCAGGATTAATTAAATAAAAAAGGAGGACAACAAAATGAATACAATGACATATAAAGGCTATATAGGCTCGGTTAACTATAGCGACAAGGATCAGGTGTTCTTCGGCAAGATTGAGGGCATCAACGGTCTTGTGAACTTCGAAGGCGAGAGCGTTAAGGAACTGACCACCGCCTTCCACGAGGCCGTAGACGACTATCTGGCCTATTGCGAGGACGAGGGCATTGAGCCCGACAAGAGCTATACCGGTGTCTTGAACGTGCGTCTCACGCCGAGCATTCACCGCCAGATAGCCATGCTCGCGCTACAAGCAGGGGTATCCATTAATGCCTACATCAAGGATGCATTGGAGGAAAAGGTGGAAGAAGCTATAGCTGTTTAAAGTGCACAGAAGAACCGACCCTTCTGTGCACTATAGTTTTTTGAGTTCATTGGTTTCGATTAACCCACTACAATGCGGGATTATTTTGCTCCTTTTCTTCTATTACAATCTCTACACAACATTTGACAGTTCTCAGCTGTCGTCACGCCGCCATCCTTCCATGGTGTGATATGGTCGCCCTCCATTTCCTCCAGCTCGAAATGCTTGCCGCAGTTGGGGCAGATGCCTTGCTGACGCTCGTAGGCTTCTCGTTTCTGCTTCTTGTCGAAGGTGCGGAAACTGAGGTCACGCAGGTCGCCACTAAGCACATAGCTATAAATGCCCGACTTCTTCATAATCTCGTCATCCTCCATCAATTCATGGATTTGTTTCTCCAGCGCATTGGTGTCGTAGATGTTCTCGTGATAGGTGTCATAGAGGTAGCCCCAGTCCAAGCCTTTCATCTCCTTTCGGTAAACAGGGAACGTGGTACGTATCCATGTGATGATAGCCGAGAAGTAAGCCCACAATTTCGAGGCGTTCACGTCGTCCTTATGCTTCGACATGTATTCGCTCACGTCCTTGATGTCCTCCTTTCGCGCTGCCCATGCCAAGACGGTGGCCAAATAGCTCTGCTCACGGGCAACGCCATTCAACAGGTCGGATGCGATCTTGTAGGCCGGGCATTTGTCCTTAGAAAAGTACTTGCGGGCATCGGTCACGAACGGGCCTGTATAGATGGCGTTCAGAAGTTCCTGGTCAAGAAGTCTTTCACCAGCAATGTTGATGACGCGGAACCAGTCAAGTTTTTCCTTGTCCGTCCCCTTGCAGAAATAGACTGTCAACTCGTAGTCCATAAACCGCTTCTTGTCCTCGTCGGTCAGGCTGTTAAAGAAGCGTGTGTGTCCTTGTTCGTCCTTAATATTGAAATCGTGCTGTATGAACTCGCAGATGCTCAATGTGCGCTGCTGGCCGTCAATCATTTCGTAATTGCCGTTATCCTCAACGCTCCAGTACATAATGTTTAGGGGGAATCCTTTCAGAATGGTATGCACCACGGCCTCCTTCTGCTTGTCGTCGTAGCGGAACTCACGCTGATAGGGCGGGCGCACGTCTAATCGGCCGTTAAAAGCACGGACACCTGTATCTGGGTCGTTTTCGTAGCCTGCGATAAGGTCGCAAACCTTGATTCTTTTCTCTTCTATATCCATGATTGCAGGGTTTTAGGGATTAGTCGGATTGCTTTTACGGCGAATGAGGATGCGTGGGTATGTTTGTATATACATCTTGCCGTCCACCTTATAGTAAGTCTTACCTGTGGGCACCTTATCGATTTCAAGCACAGCTCCATCGTTCAGTTTTGTTACTTTCGACTCCTTGCCTGACTTGTCGACTTGGATTTGTTCGCCGTATGTCTTTGAAGCCATTCCAAACCACGTCTTTGTAATGCCCAATATCTCAAATTGGTCGGGGTTATATTTGTCGAGGAATGTAACGGGTACTCCCATCATATCAAAATAATCATCCGGAATGTCCTCGGTCTTGCTCACTTCAATAGCGTCAAAGTTGTCGTACTTGTGGTATAATTCTGAGCCGTTATTCTCGTAATACTTTCTGAATAAGATAATGTTTTCGTGTCTCTTCTTGATATCAAGGTTAGTAAACCAACAGCTGGGAACGTTGCCCATGAGTTTTCCATCAACAATCTTTCTCGTATTACATACGGTCTCGTTGTTTATCTCGAACCACATGCCTCCCGAGAATGAGCGATAGCCCACCCATATTTTGTTGTCCTTTACAAGTGGGAAGATTTCTTTAGTTGAGAGAATATTTTTGTTTCCGATAATGATAAACTTCTTCTCGTACTCCATCAGCTGAGCCACATATTCGCGAAACAGAGAGAATGGTGGGTTAGTAACCACGATGTCGGCCTGCTTCAATAGTTCAATACACTCCTTTGAGCGGAAATCGCCATCGCCCTTCAAAGGATGGATGCCAATCTCCTCGGGGTCGGGTAAGTGGTTGCCGTTCTTGTCGCCGTCGTATATCAGGTAGATGGCCTGCTCGCACTTGTTCTGACTAAACAGGTCGGCATCCTGGTTCTTGTAGCAAGTGGTGATAAGCCGCTTCAAGCCGAGGAACTCAAAGTTATATGCAAAATACGTAAAGAAGTTCGAGATACGTGGGTCGTCACAGTTGCACAGCACCGTCTTTCCGCGGAAATGTTCACGGTAGTACTTCAGTTCCTTGTTGATGTCCTCCAACTGCGTGTAGAACTCGTCCTTCTTGGCCTCCTTGGCTGCGCTTAGGTTTTTGTTTGCCATAGATTGATAGTCTTAAGTTTTCTTTCTTGCATCTGACTATCAATCGCTTTTGCACATAAAGAAAGCGTGATGCCTCTTATGCGTTAAGCTGGGGCTTGCGTAGGAATTGGAACCCCATCCTGCCATATAAGTATGCATCACGCCGATTGGCGTGAATACATTGCTATAATGGCAGGAATGGAGATGCCGTTATCCAGCACCCCACATCTCTATTACTATCGAGCGTTATTATTCCAAATTGTTTCCTACGCAATTTTGCTTAACGCGAAATAATAGCAAATGCTTCTTCGTTAGCCCGGATTTCTCCCCGAACCGCTTGCAAATTTAGATAAAATTTTCGAGATTATAAGCCAGTCGAGATAAAAATGTGAACAAATTGCCCCGAAAAGTTAGAAATCAAGGCTCACATACGCTC
>CADBHI010000150.1 GCA_902794405.1 uncultured Prevotellaceae bacterium | reverse complement strand
TGAATGCCAATGCAAAGAAGATTATCTCTACCAACACAATGCTGGTGGAGAACCAAAACACATTGCTCAAACAGAACAAGATGCAAGGCTGCGAACTTGAGAAGCGGATGAACGAACTGGCTGAACAGAATTCAAAACTGGAGGAGCAGAGAAGCGAGTTGGAAGAACAGAAGGAGATGATCGTGTCGCTACAGCGGCAACAAGAGGCGCTGGCGGAGCAATTGAAACATAGTATCCCGGACGAGTTAATGCTGTTACGCGAGCAGACTCGCCAGCATCGCGAGCATATAGAATTAACGTCTGACATGACCGACGAGGAACTGATGGCATGGATAGACCATAAGATGGATGAGACACGTCTCTTCACCAACCCGAACCTGACACTGAAGACCATGGCCAAAGCGCTCGGGCTAACGCAGAAACGTCTTGGCGGACTGTTCAAGAATCATCCGAAGTACAACAGCCTGGGGGATTACCTCAACGAGAAGCGTTTCCTCTTGGCCTGTCGCCTGTTGCTGGAGGAACCGCATTGGACCATCGAAGCCGTTGGCGCAGAGGCCGGTTTTGGCGGTCGTCGTACTTTCCAGACAGAAGTGAAACGACGTCTCGGCATCACACCCTTGCAATATCGGCAATCACAAAGTTAACTATTTCACTCTTGACCTTTGGTCGAGGCTGCTTATGCTCGGCATACTTTGAGTAAACTTCGTTCTGCGTTGCTTACCCGCAACCTTCACTTAATCAACACCCTTCTCATCGCCCAAGCATAAACGATGACAACGCCGATGGTAGAAAACTCCATTAGAGTGTTAACTATGCCGGAATCGTCAGCTCCCAGAAGGAACCACAGCACGGGGATGATGCTGGAAATGAGGATGTAGACTGCCATCCAGATGCCTATCAGCCGCAGACGACCACGATAGCTGACGGCAATCAGCACACCCAATGGTAGATAGACCAGCATAAGCGACAGGGCTATGGTCAACCCCACTTCCCTTGGAATCACAGGGAAGGCAGTGGTGACAAATCCCGCAATGTTGAGTGCTATCACCAACCACCACCAAATCATGCATGGACGGTATAACGGTTTCATTCCTCGCAGCAGTCCATAGTACATCACCACAGCCCCGAACGTCTGGATGACAGCCAGCACCATCGGCAGATGATCTTCCATCATGTGCATCAGCGGTGTCCAGGTGCAGACACCCTGCAACAGCAGACATACAAAGGCCAACTCAATGAGCCAGCGGGGTAATCCGCTGTCCACATGATTCACCCGATACTTACTCTCAATGCTTTCTGTCGTTCCGATAATCTGCTTGTCCATAACTATGTTTCGTTTTTATAGTGCAAAGTTACGATTTTTCAGTCATATATGTCCACACCGAGACATCTTTTTCACATTTTACCGTTCATTTTTTACAAGAAATCCCTTTTTCTGCGCAAAAACGTTTTCGTTGCGCAACAAGTCTGATTTTTTTTTATCTTTTTCACCACTATTTAAAAAGATAATCGTAATTTTGTGGGAAAAATAGATATTAACTAATTGTAAAGAATAATGAGAAAATTTACATGGATTTGGACAGCTATCCTTTCAAGCTGCCTCACATTAACTTCTTGTAGCATTGAGGACAACCCTGCTAACTCAGAGACGCCAACACCGGCAACGGAAGAGGACATGGCCGACTACACCGTCATATTCTACACGACAGGTGGCGGAAACCTTGATGCTTCCATAGAGAAAGACTTGGTTGCCCTTTGTGGTGCTCTTGGCAAAAACAACAAGCAGGTGCGTGTCATTACTCAATACAAGTATTCGAAGGAATTATCAAAGAATTTTTCTTTTAGCGGCGCACCAGGGCAGCTCTATCGTTACGAACTCGATGCTAAGCTGCTGAATAAATCGACAGAAGAAGGTGCAAAACTGCTGTTGCTGACAGATGACATGCTCTATGGCACGCAACAGGCTAACTCGCAACTCTACCAGCCCGATTCTATCGCTAACTTCATTAAATATTGTGTGAAGACGGCTCCTGCCCATAACTACGTATTCATGATATCCGACCATGGCGCAGGCTATCAGATCGCCTTCGACTATGATAAGTCGAAAGTTGCTGCCACTCGTGGTCTGATGACCGATGACAATCTGCAAGGTAATCCGAATCTGACAAACCGTGAGATGCTGGAGGGTATCCAGAAGAGCGGTGTACACATGAAGATGATCAACTTCGACTGCTGTCTGATGAATAATTTGGAGACACTATCGGAGTTAAGGAGTGTTGTTGACTACGTGATTGCTTCAGGACATTCTACCTTTGGACAGGATCAGAAGGCTTTCGTTGAGATGCTGAAGAATGCGGGTGCCAACGGAGAGAACTTGGTGGTATGGGGGCAGAAGTTCGTGGACGCTTGTGCCAAGAAAGCGGCTGACCATAAGGAAAATACTATTGTTGAACCAGATCCTAAAGCTCAGAATGTAGATTTCAATATAACGGATATGAGTAAGATTCCCGTCGTTCTGTCAACCATGAGAACATTTACAGATCGTCTTGTGGCTATATGGGAATCAGGAGTATTCGCAGAGAATACAGAGGTTTTCCATGACCCTGCAAACAACTGCTATCAATATAACCCCGAAGCACCTCTATACGATGCAGCGGACTACCTGAAGCTATTGACTGAAACACCTCTGAAGGATTATGACGAATTTGCTCAATACCATCAGGATTTTTATAAAGCCTGTAAGTCGGCTATCGTCTGTCACGCACAGTCCCTTTCCTCCTCTGGCTATGAGACAAAGGTCCTGACTTATAGCATCACCTTAGGCTGTCAGGGATTCATCGGTGTTGAGCGTGACATATCTTCTGAAGATTATCCTGCCGTCATCTTAGGACTTACTATGGACGGCAAGCCTGCCAAGTTGAATGTCTTTTTTGAAAGTATCGAACCCAATACCGTCGACAATGAGACAACAAAGGCCTGGTACGATGCTCATCAGCAAGCCTTTGCCTGGGTAAACTCATACGAGACAACTTACTTCGACCAGAGCGTAGGCTGGAGCCGCTGGCTGAAAGTAAACCCCTGCTACCCATACAACAATCCTCCTCAGGATAATCGTGCCGACTTGCTTGGCATCAGTGTAAGTAAGTATGATGGCCTTATGGTATTTAACTTGGGATTCTCGAAAGAAACCTTGAAGTATTTCAGGATTAAATACAAGTATAATAATGGTAAACAAATGCCGGTATTTTCAACATTGTTACAACTTACTTGTCAAATACCTAGAACATACGCCCAAAATGGCGGCGAATGGCCAGCTAAGTCTGAGCTGGAAATGACGATGGAGAGGAAGACCGACAAGACCGGTCCATGGGAGATAACCCTGCCAAAGAGCTCATATATTTCAGCAGCATCAATGACCCCCTCAACCGAACTGATCAATAAGCAAGTGAAATATGATCTCGCAACAACATTATCGGGAATAACGGAAGCCGAGGCTGATGAAGCCGCAAGCAACTTCTACTTTAAAGCCGTCTTATATCAATCCCTCGACGGTTCGGTAAGATATGAAATCTATGATGCTGATGGTAATGATGTCACAGAAACAGGCTGGCCATTCCTGAACTACGTAAAGAGCAAGACTAATCCTTAATAATATAAAGTGAGAAGAACGATGAAGAAGAATGCATTTGTGATCGTAATGGGGTTAATAATGGCCCTTCCCATCACCGCACAGTCGTGGAACAGCAGGGACACCCATCGAACCATTAGTGGCGTGTTTGGATATCAGTCATGAGTTTGTACCTCTGAACCACCTGGAACCAACAGTACTGAGGGCAGCTTTTGATTTCGTTCAAGATGATAAAACATGAAGAAAAGTCAATTTTGGATGCTGACAGCCATCCGGCCATTGATGCTTGTCATGGCTTTCTGCGGCGCAATGTCGCTTGCGTCGTGCAGCGACAGCAGCATCAATAAGGACAAC
>CADBHI010000149.1 GCA_902794405.1 uncultured Prevotellaceae bacterium | reverse complement strand
AAGGTGTATGAACTGAGTTACTTGAAGTGCACATGTCCCATGGTGCAGCAAGGACTTATCAAAAACCCCGAACATTGCGAGTGTTCTCGCCAGAGCATTTTATATATCTTGTCGCAACTTGAACCGGACAGCCAATTCGATGTTCGGATTGAGAATACGATTCTCAGGGGAAGCGACCGCTGTACATTCAGAATAACAAAGCATACATTCGAGTTAGGCATCGACGGAGCCTGGAACTAGGAAGACCCAGAGAAATGGCTGTCGGTGATTCAGATACCAATAGAATAATAATCGTTTGAAAGCTGCCTCATTCCATCCAAATGGGGCAGTTTTCTTTACCATTCGTCACTAATCGATACAGTTTATCCCAAATGTTTGGCAGTTTCGACAATTATGCGTACCTTCGCAACGTCAAACAAATAAGATTATGAAATTAGAATTAGCAACACAAAACAACTATGACGCCATCATCGCCTTTTATGATGATGTGACGGAGCGTACGCCAGAGATGGCCGTCTATGCACGATGGAGCAAGGGCAAGCACCCGACGGTTGAGGGCATCCGTGCCTATATCGACGAGGGAAGCATGTATCTGTATAGAGATAGCGGCACTATCGTTGGCGCGATGGCCGTCACGATGTATCAGGGCGAGGACTATCACGCGATAGAATGGACACAGCAGGTGCCCGACAACAAGGTGGCTGTGATCCATATCCTCGCCGTCAGTCCTGATAGTCAGGGCACAGGCATCGGCTCCGCGATGATTCGCGAGGCCATCCGTCTCGCTCAGAACAAAGGCATGCAGGCCATCCGTCTCGATGCACTCGCCTCAAATACGCCCGCCCACAGGCTCTACGAGCGCCTCGGCTTTGAGTATCGCGGCAAGCAGCACCTCTACGCCGAGAACACCGGCTGGACGGACTTCTATTTTTTTGAGTACAAATACAAATAAATAATAAGAAAGATGAAACACGAGATTATTACATTAGCCGATGTACAGATTATCGGCATGGCCAAGGAAATAGCTTTCTGCAAGGGGCAGGAAGAGTGCCCGAAGTTCTGGGGCGAGTATGTGGAAAGAATCATCAAGCCCGTGTTTATAGAGCACAAGACGCCAGATGCATTTCAACAGGCAGCCATTGATAACGGCGTCGGCGAGTTCGGACTCTGCACCTGCGACATCCCAAATCATAACTGTATGGCATGTGCCGAACAGAACTTCGGTGCCTGCAACAGCAAGACTTTCACCTACGTGATTGGCGGTATTTACAAGGGTGGCAGCGTGCCTGAAGGTATGCGACTCTTTCCCATCTACAGCGGCAAGTGGCTGAAAGTTCATTTCGAGGGAGGTATAAAAGCCTTCCAGCAGCAGTACCAGAAGTTTTATAAGGAGTGGTTGCCTCAACACCCGGAATATCGTTGCCCCAACAACGCCATGACGATGGAATGGTATAACGGCGCCGACATCGAATCCCCCGATTACCAGTGCGGCGTGATGATACCCATAGAATAATCATCTATTTGATGAAATTCGTGTCATTACTGTTTTTTTTTCTTACCTCATTTGGGGTAATCTGAGAAATCTTTTGTAACTTTGCACACGATATAAGCAATTGAAGCATGAGAACGGAACATTTGGATTTCATCACATTCTGCGTAGGCAGTCTGTCGGACGCGCTTCGTATGAGTGCATCGCAGGTTTATGGCGCATTGCGCTCGTCGGGCGTACTGAACGACTATATCGTGCCGTGCTACGACGTGCTTCACACGTTCAGCAAGGACTATCTTGTGGAGGAACTGACCGAAGTGTTGAAGGAAAGGGGGGCACTGGCATGAGACTCTATCATGCATCGACACTTTGCATTGAGAAGCCCGACGTGCTGCACTCTCGCGACAAGCTAGACTTCGGGCGGGGTTTCTATCTGACCGCTATGCGCGACCAGGCCGTGCGCTATGCGGAGCGATTTACGCGGAGAGGAAAGGACGCTTACATCAATGAGTATGAGCTGGACGAGGAAACGCCGGAGTTCGTTACCAAGTCGTTCCCAAGCTATGACGAGGAATGGCTCGACTACGTGCGCTCTGCCGGAAGGGATTGCCGACGGGGCAGACGTATGATGCTGTGTCGGGCGGCGTGGCCAACGACAAGGTGTTCAACACGGTTGACCTGTATTTTGCCGGCGTCATCACCAAAGAGGAGGCTCTTGGACGGTTGAAATATGAGAAGCCGAACCATCAGCTGTGCATTCTGAACGGGCAGATGCTCGACCGTCATCTTCATTTCATCAAGGCAGAGATAGTATAATTATGGAGGCAAACAAGACGATATTGCAGATGAAATATGCAAGGATAGTTGCTATCTTTGCCAAGGAGTCGGGACTGGCGCTGGAGGATGCGCTGGCGTTCTTCTATGATTCCGACACGTATAAGCTCATCAGTGAGGGTGTGGCCGATATGCATTGCCGTAGTGATGAGTATCTGGCCGACGAACTGATGATTGAGTATAAGGAAAAGCTATCATAATTGGTGAATCCTCTTTTCACCTGAGTACACAAATTCGGGAGGTCGCCACGGAATCGTAAAACGAGGAGCCCAAGCGGCTCCTTTTTCCGTACCATTCGTCACACGGAATGCTCCCCGAAAAACGGGGAGATGGCTTCCGCCGGAGGGGCTATTCATCACATTTTTATGCAATTCATCCCAGAAATGGGGTGGATTGCAACTTTTTTATGGCTTTTCAGTGTCATACAGGCAAAACATTTTAAAATTAGAAAAGATGAAAAAGTTAAGTTTGAAAATGGTAGCTTTGATAGCTGCAATGATGATGTGTTTGATGGTTCAGGGGCAGGCATTAAATGACAGCCTCATTCCCGCTGACGCGCCTACCCGTAGCCTTTCTACCGACACGACAATGTGGTTCAACCAGACGCAAGCGTTGGGTGAAGTGGTGGTAAAGAGCCGTATGCCGAAAACAAAAATAAAAGGTAATGCAATGGTGACACGTATCAAAGGTACCATCTTGGGCCAGTCGGGTACAGCCAAGGAAATGCTGGCCAAGGTGCCTGGTATGACGCTGAAGGGTGAAGACTTGGAGGTGCTGGGCAAGGGTACACCTATCTTTTATATTAATGGTCGCAAGATGCAGGATAAGGACGAACTGAAACGACTGCGTTCGGAGGAGATTCAGAGCGTAGAGGTGATTACCAATCCTGGAGCAGAGTACGATGCCACTATTTCGGCAGTGGTACGTATCAAGACTGTTCGCCGCGAGGGGGCTGGTTTCGGCTTCGACCTGATGGCTGCCAACAATCAGGACCTGGCGTTTGGTTTCAGTGATCCCAGCAGCACATTGAACCTGCGTTATCGCCACAACAACCTGGACCTGTTTGGTATGGTGAACTATTGGTCGTGGGATAGTCCTAACGACCTGCGTATTACGCAATCTACATTCCTCCAGGCCGATGAAGGCATCAGGAATATTCTTCAGGACAGCCACATGCGTAACGACTGGCACGGAGAGGGCCTGAACTATAACCTGGGCTTTAACTGGCAGATTAACGACAAGCACTCGTTGGGTGCCAGAGTGGAACGCCACGACCAGTTAAATACGTATAACAATATGTGGGTAGATACCGAAAACAATCTCACAGGCCGCGACCTTTCGCATCAGGACGGTCATACCCATTATCCGTACAATTGGCAGGGCAATGCCTATTATAACGGTCAGGTGGGCAAACTGAACATCGACCTGAACGTGGATTTTGTGACAGATAAAGAGAATGACGACGACCAGACAGATGTGATACTGCCCGAAGCCCGGACCATGCAACAGGACTCGCATACATGGTCGCGACTCTGGGCAACCAAACTGGTGCTGAGCTATCCTGTATGGAAAGGACAGTTGCAGGCTGGAACGGAGATGAGTTTTGTAAAGCGCCAGAGCAGTTCGTCGATTACCAACTATCCTCTTCCCTCTACCGATACGGATGTAAAGGAGAACAACGTGGCTGCCTTTGTGGCTTACAATGCTAACTTGAAGAAATATGGTACCGTAAGCGCCGGACTGCGTTACGAGCATGTAGGTTTCGACTACATCGACAACCTGGATGCCGAGAACAATATGACGCGCTATCAGGA
>CADBHI010000148.1 GCA_902794405.1 uncultured Prevotellaceae bacterium | reverse complement strand
CTTATTGTTACGCGAAAGATAGTTGGCATAGAACTTCTGCGGCACGAATACGTGCAGCACTCCTGCGATGAAGAATCCCAACAGCAGATAGGGAGCCATCTCGCAGACCACGTTCAAGAGCGATGTGAAGAAACTCTGTATATCCATCGGCTTCAAAGGTACGAAGAATATTTCGCAACTCGGTTGCAAAGAAGCAAAATTTATGCTTTTACGCCAATAATCGTTGCATACGTTGGCTTCTTACGGTGGATTTCCGTTTGGGTAAAACCTGCATCGTCGAGCAGCTTTTTAAGATCCTCCGGCGAATAGGCTGTCATGCCCTCCACTACATTAGTCCACTTAGAATCGCTATCCACCACTTCTACCAAGATGGCGAACTTACCGCCAGACTTCAGTACACTACAAGTTTCGAGTTTCCTAAAACACATAAAAAAGCCGCCCAACTGGAAAAAACTAAAAACCCAATAGGGAAATTATTTTTTTCCAGTTGGGAAGTCTGCGAATAAGCGAATACAGAAAAGGCTCACTTTATTCTGTTGAGCGTGAGCAGTCTCGACCGAAGGTCAAATTAAAATCGGGGTATTTTTGAATAATCAAACCACGCCCTACTTCACCATCGGATTCAGTTCGTGGAATGGATCAAAGAAAAGGATATAGATGAATCCGTTTGTACCGAGCATGAAATAGACTCGTGGCGAACGGTCACCAGTATCTCTATTGGCCAATTTGCCGTCGCACTCGTAAAGTCCAAAATGATAGACTATCATGCTTTCGTCAGCGTCGGGCATAATCTGCTTCACGGCCTTACGCACGTTGCCGCTGAAATTGGAACGATAGAAATGGTAACTCTTATCACGACGTGCCTTTTCTTCCAGTTCGTTGATAGTACTTGACGAAATCTCCTTCATCATTGTGAAGTATTCCTGCGTATCACGAAGCAGGAACTCCTGCTTGAAGTGATAGTCGGTCACGTCCAAGTCGATATAATCATATTTCACTACAATGGGCAGGTCTTTCGACAACTGCACGTCATCATAGCTCAAACTATTCTTGAAGGAGTCTGGCGTGTTGAGTTGGGCCAGTTCCTCCGGCTGAATGTCTATGTCGTAGGGATTAAGTTTCATTGCTTCTGGCGATTCCTGTCGTGACGCGCTTTGTAGTAGGCGTGCATCGTGTCAAGGGAGATCTCCTTTTCCGAACGCTGGTAGGGAGCCAGTCCCTCACGTGCCTCTACCCAAGGCTGCTCGGCATGGGTGAGGAAGATAAGCCCGTTCTGCGACTTCGAACCGTAAAGCATCACGATGGAGTCCAGCAGTTCTGTCTCTTCTGCCGTCAGTTGCAGGTTTGCAGCCAGTTCTGCCAGCGTCGCGTTCACGTCGTCCGTATCGAAATCCTTTGCCGTCAGATGGTCGCACATATTTGAAACCTTGTCGCGATACTGATAATAGATGTCAGGATATACGGGACCGTTTACCCAAGCCTGTGGAGCCTGAGCGAAGAGCGTGTTCTGCCGTCCGTTGAATACCATGTACCACGACTGCACGTAGTAGAGCAGCTTCTGTAGTTTCAACGGGCTGACCGTCAGTCCCTTTGCAATGAGAGACAGACCCACGTACCTTGCTATGTCTTTGATGTCGCGCATTTCCTAAAATAGTTTGATTTTCGGTGCAAAATTACAACTATTTTCTGAAAAAATCAATGTTTTCTGCCTCTTTTCACGTAAAAATGAACAAAATCGCCTCATTTTATGTGATTTTTGCATTTAATGAGCATGGAATTGCAGTTTTTTTTGTGTAATTTTGCAGTCGTTCTTAGGAGCGAATGACTTAATGAATTAAGGATTATAAATTATGACTTCAAGCTTTGATAAAGACGTGTTTATAAGAATAGTAGAGGCGGCAATTGGGCTTGTTGCTTTGACTATTGGCGGGCTTATATACATCCGATACAGAAGCGAAAGTCTGCTGATGTTTGATTGGTTTCAAAATTTGGGCCTATCGGATTCCATTGATGATTTTAGAAGCAACGGCGAAATGCCTAACATGTACGGATTGATTAAGTACAATTTGCCTGCCGGTTTGTGGCTGTTCGCTTACATGTTTGTTATAGATGCAGTTTGGGGGAAAGACAAGAATCGTGTTTCCATGTACTTTCTTTATGTCCTTCCGTTGTTGGCTGTTGCTTCTGAATTCATGCAATTTGTCGGACTGCTTCCTGGTACTTTTGACGTAATGGATTTACTCAGCTATGTTTCCGCGATTCTACTTTTCCTAATCATTAAAAAGCTATAATTATGAAAGCTAAAACTATTATTTCGTCTCTGATTCTGATATTCTTTGCCATTCTTGGTGGTGGTTCTGTTGAGACAGTTAATTATGTCTTGATTGGTTTTCTCGTTTTCATTGGCATTATGATCTTATTCGGTATCTTTGGGGGGATTTATGATTTTAAAACGAATAAAGCAAAGAAAGAGAAAGAACGCTTGGAAAGAGAAGCAAAGCAAGCTGAATATATTGCCCAGAAAAAGCAATTCTTAGCTGCAAATGGCACACCTGACAAAACTATTGTTGTTAGAGAACTTGACTTGAATTCTGAGATTCACGTTTATGAGAATTCTAAGAAGGTATTTATCATGGGCAAGGAGTATTCCTTTAAGGACGTGTTGGCTTGTTCCGTAAGCAATCAAGAGAGAATTGTTAAAGGCAATATTATTTCCGTTACTGAATCAAACAACGGTAGCGTTGCTGGACGTGCTATTATAGGCGGAATTATAGCCGGTCCAGCCGGAGCTATTATTGGTGGCTCAACAGCAGATAAGCGGACTGAAATAAGTCAGGATGATGATAAAGTGGTGCGTGATTATACCGTAAATATAACGATGAATAGCATTTCTGACCCAATCATCAACATTCATACAGGAGAGAATGTTAAACTGACCAATGAGGTTGTCTGCTTGATGAATGTTATAATAACAAATAAGTAGATTATAACAAAGATGGAGAGACTACTAAACATTCTCACAAATCCCGACAAAAGGCATATCTGGATTCTCAATCGAAAATACTGCCCGCTGAAGGAAATGACTGACGGCAAGGCCGAAGTCTTGTACTCCTACGCCCCTGTGGCGCAGGAAACGCCCTTCTCTTTGGAGACCATCATGAACATAGATAGCTACAACTACAAGACATTCATTCAGGCATATAAGACCGAGCGCAAGGAAATGTTGGATAACGATGCTCAGGACATGAGGATTCTGGCCGTCTGGAGCTTCTATAAGAACGTGCGTAAGGATGACGTTATGCTCTTTGTTCACGGAAACGAAATAGAAGGCTATTACGTCATAACGGGTGAACAAGTGGAATGTCAGAACGAAGAGGACTTTTGCCTTCACATATGGGAAGCCGAAACAATACGCTTTAACCGTCCCGTCTGCATCGAAAGCAGATTCGGCAGTCCTTTCTTCAAGATGATTGGCGACTTCAAGAAGGAGGTTGTGGCGGCACTAAGGAAAATGATTTAGTCCTAATTGTATATAACTTCGGGAGGCCGCCCCATGAATCGCCAGCATCGACCTCCCGAATCTCTTTTTTCACTCGCCTCATGGCGTATGAAAAGACTGATGTTTACGATGATGGCAGTAGTACTGCTGATTGTCTGTAGCGGCGGCAGACGACTCTTTAGCTTCCTGGAGCATCGAGTACTACGACCGTCACGACGACAAGCGGCATAGGACGCTCGGACTTACTGGGAGGGAATAAAAAAGAACTACAAGCAAGCCTGAAATTCATCACGGAGTTACTCCCCAACGAAACAGTGATTTATCCCGGCCATGGCAAGAAATCGACGATAGGATATGAGAAGGCAAACAACCCGTATATCGTTCAAATATACAAACTTGCCTAACCTCTCCGTGAGACATAAAAAAAGATGGCTGACCATCACAGCCAGCCATCTCACTAAACTAAACAAATACTCTTTATGCGCTTGACCTGTGATGGACTGCAAAGGCAGGTTAATCAGAAGTAGGTATCAGCGTCTTACTCCTCGATGGTGGCTACGGTATGGCCGTCGCGGTGGCGGAACAGGTTCAGGATGTCGCGCACGGTCTTCTCCTCTTCCACCTGCTCGTCAATGAACTGGTCTACGAAATTGATGCTTGCACGGTCATGCTCTTCATCAGCCACATCGGCCAACTCGTTGATTTTCTCCGTCACCCACATCTCGTGCTTCAGCGTGTACTCAAAAATACTCTTCGGATCATTGTAGTCTTGTTCGGGCGCGTCGATGGCAGTCACCACGGCCTCACCACCTCGGTCTAATACAAAATTGGCCATCTTCAAGGCATGTTCCTTCTCCTCATTCGAGTGGTCAAACATCCAGGCGGCAAAGCCCTTCCAGCCCTCTTTGCGGAACCAGAAGGCCATTTGGAGATAGAGGTTCGATGAATACAGCTCGGCTGTAATCTGTGCGTTAAACGCATCCTGCATTTTCTTTGAAATGTTCATAATCGTAGT
>CADBHI010000147.1 GCA_902794405.1 uncultured Prevotellaceae bacterium | reverse complement strand
TTACAATTAATTGACGGTTCGTTCAATTACCCAAGTACTAAAAAAGTACTCGCTTCTTGTACTACTTGTCTGTTTATGGAAATCTTTCAAAGAACTCTTACTTAAGCCTCGCGCCCATGTTTTTGAGCGAAAGCGGATGCAAAGGTACTACTATTTCACCATACTGCCAAATTTTTCGGCAAGAAAATATCGTTTAAATATGGATTTTTTGCATTTATTGATTCACATCAACTCTGCACATAGCCTAACCATAATTAAATACGCGCGTGCGCGAATTAAAAAGAAGGTAAAAGCAAAAAGAATGCATTTTTTTGCATAAAAATTTGGTTATATGCAGGAAAAAGGGTAATTTTGCACCGCGAAAATGAATAAATATTCTTATGAAGACTAAAAGCAACCGTCTGGAAGTCCTGCGGATGATTATTTCAAGCCGCGAATTGGGCAATCAGGAAGAGCTACTTAATGCATTACAGGAAGAGGGGTTTAAATTGACCCAAGCTACGCTGAGCCGTGATCTCAAACAACTGAAAGTTGCCAAGGCATCGACACTTCGTGGTAACTACATTTATGTGTTACCCAACGAAACCATGTATAAACGTGTGAGCACACCAGGCAACATCCGCGAGATGATGGCAGCTCCTGGATTTATCAGTATCAACTTCTCTGGCAACATGGGCGTTATTAAAACCCGTCCAGGCTATGCCAGTGCTATTGCATGGAACATTGACTCAAGCGACATACCCCAGATCTTGGGCACCATAGCTGGCGACGACACCATCTTTGTGGTTATCCGTGAGGGAGTAGGTCACGACGAGGCCACCAAGGCGCTTAGCCAGATCATACCAAATATGGAACATTGAAAAAAGCACTACTAAATCATGAAACAAGAAACAGAAATTGAAGTTTTAGTGGCAGGACCAGAGCATGAGGTCTACGTTGACACCATATTAAATACCATTGCTGAAGCCGCCAAGGTGAGAGGCACAGGTATCGCCAAACGTACACATGAGTATCTGGCCAAGAAGATGATGGAGGCAAAAGCAGTCATTGCATTGACCAAGGACGGTCGCTTTGCCGGTTTCAGCTATATTGAGACGTGGGAGAATCAGCAATATGTCACCACGTCGGGTTTGATTGTGCACCCCGACTTCCGCGGTATGCATATTGCCAAGCGTATCAAGGACATGACCTTTACGCTGGCCCGTACCCGTTGGCCACATGCCAAAATCTTTTCACTGACCAGCGGCGCAGCGGTCATGGCGATGAATACGGCATTAGGTTATCAGCCTGTAACGTTTGCCGACCTGACAGACGACGAGGCATTCTGGAAAGGCTGCGAGGGTTGTGTCAACGTCGACGTGCTGCATCGTACAGGTCGTAAATACTGCATCTGCACCGCGATGCTGTATGACCCTACGGAGCACTTGCCCGCCAAATTGCCCGACGAGGTGATTTCACGTATCAGGCATCTGCAAGAGTTAGAAGAAGCATAATGATCAAACAACGAATTAATAGAATATTAAAAATATGAGCAAGAAGAAAGTTGTAGTAGCATTCAGTGGTGGATTGGACACATCCTATAACGTGATGTATCTGACCAAGGAGTTAGGTTATGAAGTATATGCCGCCTGTGCCAACACCGGCGGATTCTCAGCCGAACAGTTGAAGAGGAATGAAGAGAACGCCTATAAGTTAGGGGCTGTGAAGTATGTAACGCTCGACGTGACGCAGGAGTATTACGCTAAGTCACTGAAGTACATGATCTTCGGTAACGTGCTGCGTAATAACTGCTATCCTATCAGCGTGAGCAGTGAACGCATTTTCCAGGCCATCGCCATCGCACGCTATGCGAAAGAGATTGGTGCCGATGCCATTGCACACGGCTCGACTGGTGCCGGCAACGACCAGATTCGTTTCGACATGACCTTCCTCGTGATGGCTCCCGGCGTGGAGATTATTACACTGACCCGTGACAGGAACCTGACGCGCAAGGAAGAGGTTGACTACCTGAACTCTAACGGCTATTTTGCAGACTTCACCAAGCTGAAGTACAGTTACAATGTAGGTATCTGGGGTACCAGCATCTGTGGCGGCGAACTACTCGACCCCACTCAGGGACTGCCCGAGGAGGCTTACCTGAAGCATGTGACGGCCAAAGAACAGGAGTCGCTGTTGAAGATTCAGTTCGATAAGGGCGAGATTGTAGGTGTCAACGGCGAGAAGTTTGACGACCACATCAAGGCCATCCAGAAGATTGAGGAGATTGGTGCCTCATACGCCATTGGCCGCGATGCCAATGTGGGCGATACCATCATCGGCATCAAGGGCCGTGTAGGCTTCGAGGCTGCTGCTCCGAAGCTCATCATCGAGGCTCACCGCCTGTTGGAGAAGTCGACACTGAGCAAGTGGCAGCAGTACTGGAAGGACCAGGTAGCCAACTGGTATGGCATGTTCCTGCACGAGAGCCAGTACTTGGAGCCTGTAATGCCCGACATCGAGGCTATGCTGACCTACCGCCATCCTGAAGCTCCGTCCCTACGGTTTCGAAACAGTGGGCATTGATTCCGTCAATGACCTGACGAAGAGCAAGTTAGGCGAGTACGGTGAGACACAGACCGGCTGGACTGCCGACGAGGCTAAGGGCTTCATCAAGGTATCGAGCACGCCGCTACGTGTGTATTACGGTATTCATAAGGACGAGAAGAGGTAAAAGCCTTCCCAAGCCCCTCCCAAGGAGGGGATGTTTAAATAGACAAAGAACAGAACGACCAATGATATGAGTGAGAATGACAATGTAACCAAACATCCCCTCCTTGGGAGGGGCTTGGGGAGTCTCCGAGTGGGGGTCCTTGGTGCCGCAGGCTACACGGGCGGAGAGCTGATCCGCCTGCTGCTGAACCACCCTGAGGCAGAGATTGTGTTTGCCAATTCCGAGAGTAATGCGGGGAATCTGGTAAGCGATGTACATGAAGGACTGGTTGGGGAAACCGACCTCAAGTTCACTGACGCGATGCCCTTTGAGGATGTCGACGTTGTATTCTTCTGCTTCGGGCATGGGAAGAGTGAAGCTTTCTTGAAGGAGCACACCATCCCCGAGCATGTGAAGATCATCGACTTGGCACAGGACTTCCGCATCAAGGGTGACCACGACTATGTCTATGGCCTGCCTGAGATCAATATGGCGGACATCCAGAAGGCGCAGCATGTAGCCAATCCCGGCTGTTTCGCCACTTGTATCCAGCTTGGTCTGTTGCCAGCTGCCTATCTGAACCTGCTGAAGTATGACGTCAGCGTCAATGCCATTACGGGCTCTACGGGTGCTGGTCAGAAGCCTGGCGCCACCACCCACTTCTCTTGGCGCAACAACAACCTGAGCATCTACAAACCCTTTACCCACCAGCATCTGGCAGAGATACGGCAGAGCTTGGCACAGGTGCAGGGCCACTTGGACGTGGACATTGACTTCATCCCCTATCGCGGCGACTTTGCCCGCGGCATTTTCTGTACTGAGGTTATCCGTACGAAGGCTCCTGCCGACGAGATTATCCAGGCTTACAAGGACTTCTATGCCGATGCCGCCTTCACCCATTACAGCGACAAGCCCATCGACCTGAAGCAGGTGGTGAACACCAACAAGTGTCTGGTGCATATTGATGCCTTCGACGGCAAGCTCCTTGTCACCTCGTGCATCGACAATCTCCTGAAGGGAGCTGTCGGCCAAGCTGTTCAGAACATGAACATCATGTTCGGCATCGACGAAACAGCTGGCTTGCGACTGAAAGCCTCTGCTTTTTAGAAGAATAGAATCAATATGAAACAAATCATTATCGCCGCGTTGCTGTCCTTCATGGCAATCGCAGGACAAGCGCAGAAGAAAGAGGTTGTTTGGGAAAAGCCATCGGCCTTTATGGGAGCGTATAACTCGGAGTTTGTAATCAACAAGGTGGAGCTGAAGCAGACGGAGACGGTGCTACACGTCCTGGCCAACTACCGTCCGGGCAACTGGATTCGCTTTGCCAAGGAGTCGTTTGTGCAGACACCTGATGGCAAGAAGTACGCCTTTACGGGTGGTGCTAAGACCAACGAGGAGGAGTCTGACCTCATGCCCGACTCTCTCTTCTGGATGCCTGAGAGCGGAAAGGCCAATCTGGCACTCCACTTCAAGCCCGTACCCATGGACACCAAGGAGCTGGACTTCTCGGAGGGCGACTTCGATGGAGCCTTCCGTTTCTGGAACATCTGCGACAGCAAGACGAAGAAAAAGTTAGAGATTCCTGCCGACTGGCAGAACCTACAGTATGCGAAGGACGAGACCCTGCCTGTCGCCAAAATAAATAAAGGTGTGGCCACCATCAAGGTGAAGATGTTAGGCTATAAGCCAGGCATGGATCTGGATTTCTTTGTGGGCACCTTTGTTCCGTTGGGCTCGAAGGAACGTTTTGACAAAACCTTCCGCTTTGCCAATGATGGCACGGTGAAGGTTGAAGTCCCCCTGCGGCTGACACGCGAAGTGACTGTTGGCGTTCGTGGATTGGCTTTCGGCAACATCATCATCGCCCCAGGACAGGAGACGGAGATCCTCATGAAGGTCTGCAGCGACAACAAGCCGTTTGTAGCCTTCAAAGGCTATATGGCCAAGACCAACATGGACCTGGTGAATGTGAAGAAGGCCAACGAAGCCTATCAGCTCATCGGTAATGACGATAAGGTATTCCTGAAGGTCAAGGATTGCAAGACAAAGGAAGAGCGCCTAAAGTGCCTACAGGACATCTTCGACCAGCGTGTGGCCACTATCAGGAATACGAAATTCACCACAGCAGCTAAGGACCTGCTTTGCATGGCAGTAGAGTCGAACTACGTGAGATGGACGCGCATGTTTGCAAACACTTATAGCAGATATGGCATTGATAAAAATGGAACTGTCTATATGAGCTATGAGAATTACAATGACAAGATACAGAAGAACAAGGACTTGCTTCCGCTTTCAGAAGAGGAACTAGCCTACTCTTGGAAGTACCTGAATGAGCCTACATCGCCCTGCAGCCAAGAGTTCTGGGATGTCCCACTGAACATGTACGACAAAGATGCCCTTGTAAAGAATCCTTATAACAACGAACTTAGGTGCTTACAGGATGTTATGAGAGAGGATAATGAGGGGCTTACGAATGTGCTTCTCAAGACCATGAAGCATGAGGACTGTAAGAACGTCATCTATGAGTATCGGGCAGAGCAAAAGCGCATTGCCGACGAGCTGGCCAGCCAGCAGAGCGTTTTCTATCAGAAGTTCGACGACGTAGCTCCAGAAAACATCCTGCAGACCATCCTCGACCGTTATAAGGGCAAGGTGGTGCTCATCGACATCTGGGCCACATGGTGCGGCCCCTGCCGTCAAGGTCATGCAACCATGAAACCCTGGAAGCAGGAGTTAAAGGGCAAGAACATCCAGTTCGTCTACATCACCTCGCCCTCATCGCCGCTGAAGACCTGGCAGGAGATGATCAAGGACATCGACGGCGACCACTACTACCTGACAAAGGAGCAGTACAATTACATCCTTAATCATTACGAGTCGGAAGGCATTCCCACCTACGCCATCTACGACGCCCAGGGCAATCAGACCTTCAAGACCATTGGCTTCAGTGGCCTCGACATCTTTAAGGAAGCTGTAGATAAAGCGCTAAAATAAGAGCAAGCATCGGCATTCTAAGTCACCATCATTCTGTAGTCATATAGCCCACATGCAGGTTGCCTTTCTTGAGCAACCGCTTCAGGTGGGCTTTCAAAGACGACGGTGTGACCTTCCTATCGCTGGTCAGATCGCCGTCTTTCAATACGATGCCATTTAGTTCGCGCTCGATATAGTCAGAGCAAGGTCCATCGACACCATCAACTATGCGCTTGCGGGCGTTTTCACGATTCTTGATATAGTTGTCGACGAGTTCCTGAGTAATCAAGTCGCCCTCAGCCATCTCGTTGACAAGCTGTATCACATCCTTAGCAATGCGCTCACGCTGGGTGGGATTGCAGGTATAGGAAATGGCACATCTCATGCGAGGAACAGGCAACAGATCGTCCACCACCTGACAAACCGGCGTATAGACATCACTATGCTGCACACGGATTCTGTTCATCAGGAGTTCGCCAAGCACACTCTGCAGCGCATGGTTCAGCGCGCGAACATCCTGATTCAACTGGAAACCCTTCTCCCAAGTATAGTAAAGAGCTGTGACACAAAGCGGCGACGGATTACTAAACTTCTCCACAGCAGTCGTGTTGGTTGTCTTATAATGGTCAGCACTCCACACCAGGCGCTTCACTGGTTCAGGCTTCGAGGGGAGCGAGCCAATATACTTCAGAACGAGGGGCATGATGGAGTCTTGATTCACATCGCCGCAAATAAGGAACAGCGTACCGTTGAAGTTAGAGTAATAGTCCTTCACCAGTTCCCTGAGGCGTTCCACCGATAATCTCCCTGCCTCTTCCACCGTAGGCGGCATGAGTCGTTTGCTTGACTCAAAGGGCAGGCAATTGAGGCGATTAGCTGCCTGAACGGAAGCGACGCTACTCTGTGTGGCGACATTCTGTAAATTGGTGATAATCTCAGATGCTGCGACGGAGTCAACCTCTGTCGTTGTCATCGAGGCATAGAACATCTTCAACTGCTGCTCGATGCCTTTCCAATACGCCTCGTCCTTCTTTTTTGAACGGCAAATCAAATCAAAGGTGTCGTC
>CADBHI010000146.1 GCA_902794405.1 uncultured Prevotellaceae bacterium | reverse complement strand
ACCAATAACTAAAAACCTAAAACTATAAATATTACTACTAACCTAAAACAATCTATTAACCTTTTGTCTTTTGACGATGCAAAGGTACGACGATTTTTTGAATCACGCAATACTTTTCGGATGAAAAGTGCATAAAAAGCCGTTCTTCTTGACGTAAATCAATCAATTGTGTGCGAAAACAGTCGATTTCTTGCATAAATAGCGTTTTCTCTCAGATATTTTCATTACCTTTGCGCCCAGTTTTATTATTAATAAGGTAAAAGACATGAAAAAGCTATTGATTGTTGTCATCATCCTTCTGCTGGCTGTGCTTATGACTATGACTGTGCCGACCAAGCAAACTCACAAGGATGCCATGATGGAAGCCGTGAAGGAATTCGTTGACGAGGAGGCCGACAACCGCTTCGGCGACAACGTGCTTACTGATATCGGCAAGAGTGTGGCTGTGAAGACTGTTGAGCTGGCACTGAACACGAAGCTGAAGGAGCATAATTACCTGGTGCTGAACACGACCTACGTGAAGCTGAATGGCGAAGAGCACATGCTCTCGTTGGGAATGTTCGGCCACGTATTCACCTTCGACAAGGAAATGTTGCACGAGAAGCTGGAGGAGGCTTTGAAGGCCAAGGAGGAAGCTGCCAGCGAAAAGGAGGCTGCCAAGATGAGTGCCCGTGAACTGAAGAAGTTGGAACGGGAGCAGCGTAAACGTGAACGGGAATTGGCTAAGGAGCAGAAACGCAAGGAGAAGGAGGCTCGCAAGGAAGCCAAGCGCAAGGAAAAGGAAGCCCGCAAGGAGGCGAAACGCAAAGAGAAGGAAGCCCGTGAGAAGTCGGAAGGAGTATGAGAGTACTTATTGTTAACACGAGCGAGAGGAACGGTGGTGCTGCTGTGGCGGCTAACCGTCTGATGGAGGCTTTGAACAATCACGGCGTGAAGGCTAAGATGCTGGTGCGTGACAAGCAGTCGGACAGCCTTACCGTCGTCGGACTACAGGGCAAGTGGTGGCAGCAGTGGTGCTTTCTTTGGGAGCGTCTGGTTATTTTCTGTCATCTCCATTTCTCTCGAAAGCACCTGTTTGAGCTTGACATTGCCAACACGGGAACGGACATTACCCGCTTGCCGGAGTTCCGCGAAGCAGACATCATTCACCTGCACTGGGTTAATCAGGGCATGCTCTCGCTTGGTATTATCAGGAAGATTCTGAATAGTGGGAAGCCCGTGGTTTGGACGATGCACGACATTTGGCCCGCAACGGCTATTTGCCACCTGACATTAGGCTGCAATAAGTTCAAGACAGGGTGCCACCATTGTAAATACCTGCCTGGTAATGGCTCCACCAGGGACCTTTCAGCCAAGGTATGGCGTCGTAAGCAGCATCTGCTGGACGGCCAAAGCATCACTTTCGTGGCCTGTAGCCGCTGGTTGGAGGCTGAAGCCAAGATGAGTGCACTTCTCAACGGACAGAAGGTGACGAACATACCGAATTCTATAGATACATCTATTTATAAGGTGGGGAATAGGTCGGAGGCACGTCAGCGGCTTGGTCTTCCTACAGACAAGCAAGTGATACTCTTCGTTTCACAGCGAGTCACCAATCTCAATAAGGGTATGGAATACCTGATAGAGGCTTGCAACCAGTTGGCGAGCCAGCATCCGGAGATGAAGGAAACAACGGCTGTGGCCATTCTTGGGGGACATGCCGAGGATGTTGTTGCGGAATTGCCCTTCGAAGCTTACCCGTTGGGATATGTCAGCGAAGAGCACCGCATAGCCGATGTTTATCGTGCTGCAAACGTGTTTGTGCTGCCGTCACTCAGCGAAAACCTTCCGAATACTATTATGGAATCGATGGCGTGTGGTATTCCCTGTGTAGGATTCAAGGTTGGAGGCATTCCGGAAGAAATTGACCACCTGAAAAACGGCTATGTGGCCGCCTATCGGAATGTTGAAGATTTGGCACGAGGAATCAGATGGATACTCTGCGAGGCTGATTATGACTCATTGTCGGCTGCTGCCGTCAAGAAGGTAAGCCGTTGCTATTCACAGCAGAGCGTTGCGTTGAAATACACGGAAATCTACAATGAGGCGATAGCCCAGAAAGATTATAAGCTATGATACGATTTACGGTTGTTACCATCACATATAATGCCGAACGTGTTCTTGGACGGACGCTTGACAGCGTGCTTGCCCAGACCTATGAAGGCGTGGAACATCTGATTATTGACGGCGCTTCGACAGACGGTACGCTGACAATGGCTGAGGTTTACAAGCGGCAAAGCGATGAGTCGGCATCAGCTCACAAGGTGATTATCCAGTCGGAGCCTGATCGTGGGATTTATGACGCCATGAACAAAGGGTTGACGCAGGCTTCTGGCGACTATATCGTCTTTATGAATGCGGGTGACTTTTTTCCTGCCGCCGATACGCTGGAACAAGTGGTGCGCCGCTGCAGGCTTACCGAACTGCCAACAGCTGAATGGCCTGCGGTGCTCTATGGAAATACTGATATCGTAGATGCTGAGGGACGGTACTTGCATCCGCGTAGGCTACAGCCTCCTGAACAGCTGACCTGGCGATCGTTCAGAATGGGGATGGTGGTGTGTCATCAGGCCTTCTATGCTCGTACTGACATTGCCAAGAACGTACAATACGACACCCGTTATCGCTTCTCGGCTGACGTGGACTGGTGTATTCGTATCATGCGTGAAGCCGAACGCTTGAGCTTGCCGCTGCAGAATATTGGAATTGTGGTGGCCAATTATATGGAAGAAGGTGCAACGACGAGCAACCATCAGGCCTCACTTCTTGAACGCTACCAAGTCATGCAACACCACTATGGCCCCATACAGACAATCTTACTGCATGGGTGGTTTGTTGTACGGGGTGTTGTCTCTAAGATTAAAGCAATGCTTTGATTTCAGTATCCAAGTCCTTCATCTGGCCAGAGCGCTTTACAAGGTTGTTCTGACGGTCAATCAGGAAGAATTCGGGCAGCGTCGATATGTTGTAGAACTGCATCAACTGTGAATTCAGACCGTCAGCATCGCGCACGCAAATCCAAGGCAGAGAAGCGGTCATCTGTTTCCAGAAATGCTCGTCGCTGTCGAGCGACACTTGGAAAATCTCAAGCCCTTGTGCATGATACTTGTTGTAGTATTCACGAAGCGAGAGAATGCGCTTCGGAGAATCCTGCAGTCCAAACACGTGGAAGTCGAGCAATACGACCTTACCCTTCTGGGAAGTCAGGCGCTGCATGGCTCCCTTGTTGTCGGGCAACTCAATATCAATCACGCCTGATTCTACAATCTTGGTTTGGTCAATAGCCTGTGCCTGTTGCCTTGCTTCGATGATACGGGCATTCCTCAGCCCTTCGATGGCGATGTTGTGCAGGTTCTCACCACGAAGTGCTCCAGGATGGAACGTGTCCCAGCTGGTGGCTACTGCAGCAAACACCTTGCTGTCCTCACGGTTATTCTTGGGGTCGAAGATAAGCCAGGGGCCCAATGTCTGGAACAATGCAAAATAAGAATAGCTCTTGTTGGGCTCCTTAAAAATATAGTCGAGTTTGATGGTTTCCTTATAGGTTTCTATCATCCTCATGAGTGAGTCGCGAATGACATTGGGAGGGAGGTTGCGGTTGCGCTCAAGTGCCATTGCCCTCTCCTGTAGGTCGATCTGCTTTAAGGTGAGTTCCTTGATGACCTCGTTGTCGGGTGAGCCGATGACCTCATATTGCGTGGACATCTGTGGATACTGTATTTTGAAGGTTACCGTCTCTGTTGAGTCGATAGCTACGTTGACAATCTGGTCATAGATGCGAAGCCTGTAGAACTCAGGTGCATCAGGTGCTTCTCCGCTGAATGAGAAAGTGCCGTCTTCACTCAGTTTAACGGAGTCAAGGACTGTAATCCCACTCAATCCGACATTCTCAAAATAGAGCACGGAGTCTGTTGCTCCTGCCACTTCGCCTTTAACATTGAACTTCTTCTCTCCGCAGGCAACCAGGCTGGCCATTACCATCCCTGCTGCCAGTATTCTAATTATCTTTTTCATTCCATTTGTTTTGTTTCAGGCTGCAAAGTTACCACAAAAATCATAAAAAACGAAAAATAATCGCAGATTATTCGTTTATTCATATAATAATGTGTAACTTTGCGCAGTTTTTTGCGCAATGTGCGCTATTTTATTCACAGATGTTTTAAATTAAGATGACGCATGAACAACACCGTATTGCTCGCCACTGTTTGTGCCGCAAAAGATGCAGTTCCCGGAACAGATTTCATGCCTTTGCAGGTAGATTATCGTGAACAGTATGCCGCCGCAGGCCGTTTCCCAGGCGGATTCACCAAGCGCGAAGGCAAAGCCTCTGACAATGAAATCCTGACATCGCGACTCGTGGACCGCGTTCTTCGTCCACTCTTCCCAAGTAATTATCACGCAGAAGTTTTCGTCAACGTTATGCTGTTCTCGGCTGACGGCGTTGACCAGCCCGATGCTTTGGCAGGCTTTGCCGCCTCGGCAGCCTTGGCATGCTCGGATATTCCCTTCGAGTGTCCCATCTCGGAGGTACGCGTGGCTCGTATCAATGGGGAGTATGTTATCAACCCCACCTTCCAGCAGATGAAGGAGGCCGATATGGACATCATGGTTGGTGCCTCGGCCGAGAACATCATGATGGTGGAAGGCGAGATGAAGGAAGTGTCAGAACAGGATCTGCTTGGTGCCCTCAAGGCTGCTATGGATGCCATCAAGCCTATGTGCGAGCTGCAGGCCGAACTGAGCAAGGAGCTTGGCAAGGACGTCAAGCGTGAGTATGACCATGAGATTAATGATGAGGCTCTGCGTGAGCGTATGAATAAAGAGCTGTATCAGCCTGCTTACGACATCACCAAGCAGGCCTTGGAGAAGCAGCAGCGCGCTGAAGCTTTCGAAAAGCTGCTTGAGGCTTTCAAGGAGAAATTCTTCGCTGAGCGCAAAGCCGCCCAGGAAGCCGCCGTTGCCGCCGGCAGTGTGCTCGACGGTTCTGCCGTCGAGATCTCCGACGACGAATACGCTGCCATGATGGACCGCTACTACCACGACGTGGAGCGCGACGCCATGCGCCGCTGCATCCTCGACGAGGGTATCCGTCTCGATGGACGTAAGACCACCGATATCCGCCCCATCTGGTGCGAAGTATCACCCCTGCCCATGCCTCACGGAAGCTCTATCTTTACCCGTGGTGAGACACAGTCGCTGACTACCGTCACCCTGGGTACTAAGCTTGACGAGAAGTTGGTGGACGATGTGCTCGACAAGAGCTACATGAAGTTCCTGCTTCATTATAACTTCCCCCCGTTCTGCACAGGCGAGGCCAAGGCTCAGCGCGGCGTAGGCCGTCGTGAGATTGGTCACGGACACCTGGCTTGGCGCGGTCTGAAGGGTCAGATTCCTGAGGACTTCCCCTACACCGTTCGTGTCGTCAGCCAGATTATGGAGTCTAATGGTTCTTCCAGTATGGCTACCGTTTGTGCTGGTACGCTGGCCCTGATGGATGCTGGTGTTCCCATGAAGAAGCCCGTTTCAGGTATTGCTATGGGTCTGATCAAGAACCCCGGTGAGGACAAGTATGCTGTGCTCAGCGATATCCTCGGCGACGAGGACCACTTGGGCGATATGGACTTCAAGACCACTGGTACTCGTGACGGTCTGACCGCTACCCAGATGGATATCAAGTGCGACGGTCTGTCGTTCGACATCCTTGAGAAGGCTCTTATGCAGGCTAAGGCTGGCCGTGAGCACATTCTCAACTGCATTACCGATACCATTGCTGAGCCGCGTCCTGAGCTGAAGCCCCATGTTCCCCGTATCGAAGCCTTCGAGATTCCCAAGGAGTTCATTGGTGCCGTTATTGGCCCGGGCGGAAAAATCATCCAGCAGATGCAGGAAGATACTGGTGCTACTATCACCATCGACGAGGAAGACGGTGTTGGCAAGATTCAGGTCAGCGGCCCCAACAAGGAGGCTATCGATGCTGCTATCCAGAAGATCCGTGCCATCGTAGCCATCCCCGAGGTTGGCGAAATCTACGATGGTATCGTGCGCAGCATTATGCCTTACGGTTGCTTCGTTGAGATCATGCCTGGCAAGGACGGTCTGCTCCATATCTCAGAAATTGACTGGAAGCGCCTTGAGACCGTTGAGGAAGCTGGCATCAAGGAAGGTGACCATATCAAGGTGAAACTCCTTGAAATCGACCCGAAGACTGGCAAGTACAAACTCTCACACCGTGTGCTCATCGAGAAGCCCGCTGACTATGTTGAGCGTCCTCCTCGTCGTGAGCGTGGCGAACGTCCTGAACGTGGTGAGCGCCGTGATCGTGATCGTCGTCCCGATCGTGGTGACCGTCGTGAACGTGGTGAGCGTGGCGACAGACGTCCTGAGCGCCGCGAGCGTCAGCAGCAGGGTGGGGAGTTAGGCGAGAAGCTGGCCGAGAAGTTAGGCAATGACTTCCAGGCACCTGCCGAGAAAGCTGAGCCCAAAGACTTCAGCGACGCCCTCGACCACATGGACTTCTAATCAAAAAGTCAATAATCTATAAGTAAAAGATCCGCAGATTCCGCTCGAATCTGCGGATTTACATAAAAAAGCAGGGCAACAAAGAAAAAAAGTTACGAAAAAATTTGGTAGTTCCAAAATTTCGCAGTACCTTTGCACCCGCAATCGAAAGAAAGCAACCTGCTTCAGTAGCTCAGTTGGTTAGAGCACCTGACTGTTAATCAGGGGGTCGTTGGTTCAAGCCCA
>CADBHI010000145.1 GCA_902794405.1 uncultured Prevotellaceae bacterium | reverse complement strand
CTTCGGCAGATAGACCATGCGGCTGTTGCCGCTCTCCATGAGCGGAGCCACCAGCATCTGGGAACCAAACATATACTCGTCCTCGACGAGCCATGCGCCAGGATCGTCAGGGAATTCAACGAGCAAAGCCCGCACCATGGGCAGTCCACGCTCGGAACAGTCCTTGGCCTGGGCATAGACATAGGGCATGAGCATATACTTCATCTCGGCACACTGGCGGAAGGCATCGGTAAACGACTCAGAGATGAGCCACGGCTCAGTAGGCGGCGCTCCATGGGCCCGGGTGTGGCTGCTCAGGAAGCCAAAGGGTAGCCAGCGGCGGTAGATGTCCTCGGGCGAAGCGGTGACAAAGCCTCCCATATCGTGACTCCAGAATGAGAAGCCGCTCAGGCCGAACGACAGGCCACCCCGCAAGTCGCCCAGCATACCGATATTATTGGTAGCCGCATCGCCACCCCAGTGTAGGGCGTAACGCTGCGAGCCGGCCCAGGCAGAGCGTGCCCAGATGATGCCCTCGCCAGGATGATTCTTCTCCACCACCTCCCAAAGCGCCTTATTATAACGCAGGGGATAGAGGTTGTGCTCGTAGAGTCCACCCTTGCCGCTATGGTAGAATCCGTTGTAGGGAGCCGCCTCGCCAAAGTCGCACTTGATGGTGGAGACCCCCTGCTTCATCAGCCCCTCAATCTTCGACTGATACCAGCCAACGGTCTCGGGATTGGAGAAGTCGAGAATGGCATCTTCCACAGGCATTCCTCCTGCAGCGTTCACCACGTGGAGCCCCTTCTGGATGATTTCATTGAAGAAGCGGTTCTTCGGCGTGAAGTAAGGCAACTGCCACAGACAAGTATGGAAACCGTCGTTGGCCAGCTTCTTGAGCATGCCTTCGGGGTCCTTGAAGCGGTCCTTGGCAAACTGGTAGTCGCATTGCCAGTCGGTGCCAAACCAACCTGTATCGAAGTGAATGACGTCGGAAGGAATCTCGTGCTGCCGCAACTGACGGGCAATCTCCAGTCCTTCCTGCTGCGAGAAGTAGGTGATACGGCTCATCCATGTGCCAAACGACCATAGGGGCAGCATGGGCGATTTGCCCGTAATGTCGGTATACTCGTTGAGAATGTCCTTGGGCGTTCCAAAGAACACGAAAAGGTCTATCAGCTCGTCAGCCATAAACAGCCGTTGTGCTCCAATATACGAAGCGCCGAAGTCGCAGGTGACGGGAGCCGAGGTGTGCATGAAGATGCCATAGCCGCGATTGGAGAAGTAGAAGGGCACGGGCTTGTACATACCGTCGGTCTCTGGGCCCTGAGGGTCGGTGACGCTGAGGTGTACCTTTTGTCCTACCTTATTTAAAGAGGTGAACGACTCACCACAGCCATAGATGCGCTCACCGGGTGACAGCAGGAAGACGGGGTTGACGCTACGTGAGTTGTCGCTGCCGCGCTTGATGAATGAGAACGGCAACAGCTTCACCTGTGTAGAATCGTTGTCGATGATGTGTCGCGACTGCGTCATCACTTTTCCTTGAGCATCCTTCAAGATGATACGGAAAGGGAAGTGCTGAATCTCGATGCTGCCATATTTCGTCTGATAGACTGTCTTCTTGTCGTCGGCAGAGGTTTTCAGTTCCTTCTTCAGACCACCCCTGGCCCCTCCTAACTCAGGAGGGGAATGCTGCGCCTTAAATCTATCACAGAACATGGGATCGTCCAGATCCTCGCACTTCGGCTCTATGGGCGTGGTCATCATCCTTATCCTCGCAGTCCTTGGACTCACCCATTCTATCTTAATCTTCAGACTCGGGTCGTTCTCATAGGCCGCATCGGGGAAGTCGAGCATCTGCATACGGACAGGCCAGTAGCCATTGAGATTGAACGCCTGACGCGGCGACATCCGATACCGTTTCCATTGCAGCATCCCCTCCCCTCTTTCCGTAGAGAAGCTTTCAAGTGAGTCGGCCAGGAAATAAGTGTTCGACAAGTCGCTGAAGTCGGTCGACATATCCTTCTGCATACACTGGAGGTACTGTACTCCCGCATTCGTCTGAAGCTGCGCGCTGACGGTCAAAGCGCCCCAAAGGGCACAGACCACACCAATCATTCTTTTCATATCACACATTAGTTTAGCAATTTGCGCACAAAGTTAGGCATAATTATCGAAATACACAAGCATGTTGCGAAGAAAATAATTCCGAGCTGTACGGCTGAACCGCAAAGCTCGGAATTTTCCTTACAATCCGCACCAGCCCTAATTTGCCTCAGAATTTAGTCCGGGCAAACCCGGAGTTTACCCGGACTAAACTTCGAGTTTGCCCGGACTAAACTCCCTGTTTGCCCGGAGCAAACTCAAAGTTCGCTGTCAGGTATAGCCTATCGGTGTTTTGGGATAGTTTTTACGATTACGAAATATCCTGACAAAGCAACGATAGTCATCTTTGCGGAACAAAGCCATGAATGAAAAAAAGGCGGCAGAATGATGGTCGTTTCAATTTTATTTCGTATCTTTGCAGCCAAGACGCGAGTGTGCGCGTAGGCACCCGCGTTCCTTTAAAATAAAGCGAGGATAAAAACTTAAAACTTAACCAATATGAACAAGACGATTATTTACATGAAATGCGTGCTGCTCGCGCTGCTGATGACGGCGGCGACGGGCGCGTGGGCCGAGTCCGGCTCGTGCGGCACGAACGCGAAATGGGAACTGAGCGGCGGCAAGCTGACGATCTCGGGAACGGGCAATATGGTCAGCTGGTTGACCTCCGACAAAGTGCCGTGGAATAAATATAAGAGCCAAATCACATCGCTCGTGATAGGCGACGGCGTGACGTCCATCGGAGCCTATGCATTCATGGGGTGCGCGAATTTGGCCTCGGTAAGCATCCCTGAGAGCGTGACGGATATCGAGATGTAT
The DNA here is from genome assembly GCA_902794405.1 of uncultured Prevotellaceae bacterium. Classification (GTDB taxonomy): domain Bacteria; phylum Bacteroidota; class Bacteroidia; order Bacteroidales; family Bacteroidaceae; genus Prevotella. The sequence continues at coordinate 1,821 of CADBHI010000145.1, read as the reverse complement.
GCTTTCGCGAGCTGCGTGAGCCTGAAGGAAGTGACCCTCCCTGCCAGCGTGGAGACGCTTGGCAGAGATGCTTTCTCAAATTGCATGAGTCTGGCGAAGGTCACTTTTCTGTCTGCGACGACCAAGATTGTCGGGAGTGATACAACATTAGGGAATTCCGGAAGCCTTGTGATCTATGCTCCGGCCGGGAACTCTACAGCTCGTTCTTATGGAAAAAAATATGGCTACACCGTCCGGGAGATTCAGGTTTCGACGTACTCGGTGACGATAGCGGCAGGGGCGAAGGACGCGGCGAACTGGACAATCGCCTCGGGCGAGAACTCGGTGCTGGGTAGCGCCACCGACGGCCTCACGGGCGTAAAGGAGGGCGACGCGGTGACACTGACCTACGGCGGCACAAAAAAGGTGCTGAGCGTCACGGCCGTCGTGGGCGACGAGGATATCAAGGCCTACTACAAAGACTTTGTGGACTACGAAGACCTGCAGGTGGGCGACGTGCTCACGAACGGCATTAGTATCAGGACAAACAATGCGGAGAAAAAGTTGATGTTCGAGAAAGGCAGCTACTTTAAAGATGGCGAGCCTAACGATAATGCGTCTTATGTCTATTCCAATAGTTTTATTAGCATAGGAACGGACGGTGCCATTGTATGCAGCGATGTGACGATTACACCCCGCAAGGCCGACGGCACCGCCGGCAACTGCTGGCAGGTGAGCGGCAAGGACGGGGACGGTAATTGGCTCCTCGTAGGCGTCGACATGCTCGAAGCCATGGGATTCTATTCCCTTACTCCCGACGCCACAGGCACGGTATGGACGCTCGACGCTATGCCCAAGGGCGACGTCGTGCTACAGGTGAAGTACTACCCGTGGAGCGGCAACGGCACCGAGGACGACCCCTTCCTCATTGAGACGCCCGAGGACCTGTGCGCCCTGGCCGACCACGTGAACGGCAGCAACACGAACTATTTGGGAATCAACGTGGCACCTTCTCACGACTGCGAGGAACAGTGGTTCAAGGTGATGAACGACCTCGACTTCAGCCAGGCCGAGACCGTCGCACTACACCCCACCAGCACCTGGGACGACCAAACGAGCACGGAGAGCAATTTCACCCGCATCGGCACTAGTGCCTATGCCAGCTTCTGTGGTCACTTCGACGGCAACGGCAAGATTATCAGCGGCATCCGTACAAATGCAGATGCGTTATTCGGCGTTGTCGGCAAATCTGAGTATGTCAATGGGGAGTTGAAAGGTATTCCTGGCGAGGTGAAAGGCATCATCCTCACCAATAGCCGCATTTCTGGCAGTTTGGATGTCGCTGGCATCGCAGGAGATTTAACCCCAGGCATTATTACTGACTGCCACGTCGCCCATGACGTCCTCCTATTTGTCGTCGGTAGCGACGCCAAAAGCGTAGGCGGTATCGTGGGTGTAATACAACAGGAGAATTCATCTGTAGGAAACTGCACCAGTGCCGCCACCATCGTCGTCAAGGAAGGCTGCACAGTAAATCAAATTGGAGGCCTCGTGGGTAGGGCTTTTGGAACAATAAAAGAAAACCTCGTTGTCGGTGCCAACATCCCCAAAGTGGGCGATAATTGCGGCACTGTCATAGGAATGGGAGGTTCTGGTGCTCAAGACAACTACTATATTGGCTGTACTTTCGACGGGAAGCCAAATGCCATAGACGTGGGTTGGGGACAAGAGATGGAAGATATAACGGACTTTGACGGCGCCGTTGCCGGCTGGCAGGTGACCCTTGCCGACGGCTTGACCACGACTGCCACGTTCCAGGAATATACCATCCCCGCCGCTGTT
>CADBHI010000144.1 GCA_902794405.1 uncultured Prevotellaceae bacterium | reverse complement strand
CTCGTCTCCGAGGGGCTGAAGTGGCAGGCATACCCTTACCAGCAACTCTGGCAGGGGACGCTCAACGAGGCGCTTGGCACCACCTTCCGTATTGAAGCCAATGCAGAATACATGGTTTTTCGCACGTATTTTTAACTTTTTCACGCTTCACTTTCCTCTTTTACCATCTTTATTCGTAACTTTGCAGCCTAAACGTGTAAAGTATGCGCAAAGTAATAGGAATAGGCGAGACGGTTCTCGACATCATCTTCAAGGGCGAGCAGCCCATACAGGCCGTGCCAGGCGGTTCGGCCTTCAACTCTGTCATTTCGCTGGGGCGCGCCGGCGTCAGTACCATGTTTATCAGCGAGGCCGGCAACGACCGCGTGGGCCGACAGGTCATCCGCTACTTAGAGGACAATGGCGTCGACGCTTCAAACGTCTGCGTGTTCCCCAACTCGAAGTCGCCCATCTCGCTCGCTTTCCTCGACGAGCAGAACAATGCCGACTACATCTTCTACAAGGACCACCCCCACGACCAGCTCGACTTCGTCAACCCTGAGGTCAATGAGAACGATGTGGTGCTCTTTGGTTCATTCTTCGCCATCAATCCTGTGGTACGTCCGCAGGTACATGGCTTCCTTGAATATGCCAAGCAACGTGGAGCCATCCTTTACTACGATGTCAACTACCGCGCTTCCCACCGCAACGACCTGATGAAGGTGATGCCCAACCTCTTGGAGAACTTTGAGTTGGCCGACATTGTGCGCGGCTCCGACGAGGACTTCGAGGTGATGTACAACAAGAAGGATGCCGATAGCGTCTACCGCTCCGAAATCTCGTTCTACACCAAGAAGTTCATCTATACCCGAGGTTCCCAACCCATCGAGGTAAGAGCTGACCAGGGCTTCAGCAAACAATACCCCGTACCGCCTACTGAGACCGTCAGCACCATCGGTGCCGGCGACAACTTCAATGCTGGCATCGTCTACGGCATCATGAAGTACGGCATCACACGCAACGATATCGATACCGGACTTTCTGAAGGGCAGTGGGATCAGCTCATTGCCTGCGCTCAGGCCTTCTCGGCCAACAGCTGCCGCAGCCTCAACAATAGTATTGACGAGACCTTCGCCCAGAAAATGCGAATCCTATAAAAAAACAATACAATGAAAGAAATTGCTAACAAAATCTATTACGTTGGCGTCAACGACCGCAACAAGAACCTGTTCGAGGGCCTTTGGCCCCTCCCCAATGGCGTAAGCTATAACGCTTACCTTATCGACGACGAAAAAGTATGCCTCATCGACACCGTCGAAGTCGACTTCTTCATGCCTTTCCTCGAAAACATCCGCGAGGTCATCGGCGACCGTCCTATCGACTATGTCGTTGTCAACCACATGGAACCCGACCACAGCGGCTCATTGGCTCTGCTGCGCCAGTTCTATCCTAATATCGAGATTATCGGCAACAAGAAGACCTTCGACATGATGGCCGGCTTCTACCGCCTCACCACGGGTCTCCACGCGGTCAGCGGTACCCCCGCTGACACCCTCTCCCTCGGCGCCCACCAGCTCCAGTTCGTCCTCACCCCGATGGTCCACTGGCCCGAGACGATGATGACACTTGCCACCGTCCCGTCTGTTGCTGTATTACAGCAACAAACAGTACTCTTCTCCGGCGATGCCTTCGGCTGCTTCGGCGCCCTCAACGGTGCCTACGTCGACGAACAGATGAACTGCGACACCTTCTGGCTCGAGATGACGCGCTACTACTCCAACATCGTCGGTAAGTACGGCACACCCGTACAGATGGCCCTCAAGAAGCTCGCTGGCGTCAAGGTCGACTATATCTGCTCTACCCACGGTCCCGTGTGGCATCAGTATGTCGAGAAGGTGATTGGCATCTACGACCGTCTCTCTAAATACGAGGCTGAGCCAGGCCTGGTCATCTGCTACGGCACCATGTACGGCAATACCGAGCGTGCCGCCGAGGTCATCGCCAGTGCTGCTGCACAGGCTGGTTTGAAGAACATCGTGATGTACAACGTATCGAAGACTCACCACTCGTATATCATCCGCGACCTGTTCCGCTACAAGGGCCTCATCGTTGGCGCTCCCACCTACAACACCGGTCTCTATCACGAGATGAACGTCCTGCTCGACGAACTGTCGCAGAAGGACATCAAGGGTCGTCTCTTCGGATGGTTCGGTTCCTTCAGCTGGGCCTCAAAGGCCGTCAGCGAAATTACCAAATGGAACAACGAGAAGCTGAAGTACGAACAGGTAGGCGAGCCTGTGGAAATCAAGCAGGCCCTGAACGACGAGACCATCGCCAAGTGCGAGGCACTGGGCCGCGAAATGGCTGCCCGCCTGTTGAATATTTAACATTTTGAGAATCAAACACCTTTTAATATTATTACCACTTCTCCTTCTGGCGGCCTGTCAAGACCAGACAGAAGGAGAAGATGGTATTGTTACACCTACCAGTGGCATTACCGACTTCCGACAGGCATTAAGTGCTTTGCACCACGCTTGCGAAGAAGGAAAGATAGTCGACACCATCCTTCCGTTGTTTGGCAACAGCAGCGGCTGGGAGATTCGGTTCACAGACAGCACCTCGATCAGCATCATCCATTCTCAGAATATGGTGGACGACGATCTTGTAAGAGAACCCTCCTTATACTTCTGCCTCGATGCCGACTCCGTTTGGAAACAGCGCACTATCCACCATCCACCGCTCGGCCGAAGGACGCTTGCAAGGCAAGAATCCACCATCCACATTCCTGTGGACCTGACCGAACGAAATGGGCGATCAGATGCCCGCTACGTTGGCAGCCGACAGAACGGCATATACAGGCTGAAGCCAATGTTCAACGTGCTTCACTCCACCTGCTACTACAACTTCTACAACTATAGCGATACGACCGCAGCCGCAAAGACTATCGTCAAGAATTACGGCCAGACCTTGCCCTTCGTGACCTGCATCGTCGAGAACGAGCAGACGCGAACCATTACCCTGACGATGGTCGACGGCGAGGAGATCAGCTTTGCCAAACACTACGACGCAGTTGAAGGCATCGCCTGGGCCGAAACAATTCCCATCGGCATCAACATTGGCGACACACTAACGATTCCCCTCCGCATCACTCCCGCCAACGCCGTGTTCAGCCACGACGTCAGCACCGACACCAGCGAAGTGCGCCTCTTTCAGATAACAGCCGACGGGCGCCAGATACCCTCTACCCTATTCAAGCTACAATACATTCAATATAGCAATACGCCCGGCCTATGCGAAGCCATTATCATCCCCAAGAGCAATGCCGTCAACTCCACCGAGAAGTTAGTGCTAAATACTAACCCCTCACCGCTTAAAATCACCCTTCACCCTAAGGGCACGATAGAGCGTCCCGAATCGGGCCTCCCTGTCATCTTCATCGACACGCCCAACCAGCAAGCCATACTGAGCAAAGAAGAGTGGATTGAGGATGCCGACATCACCATCTACTCTTCACCATCCACCCTTCACCCTTCACCCTTCACCCTTCACCCTTCACCATCCACAATCCACCATCCACTATCCACAATCCACCATCAAGGCTCCACCAGCATCCGCGGCCGAGGCAATAGCACCTTCGGATTCCCTAAGATGCCCTACGCCATCAAGCTCGACAAGGCCTCTAACATACTCGACATGCCTGCCGACAAACGATGGGCGCTGCTTGCCAACTGGATTGACCGCACCCTCCTGCGTAACGATGTGGCCTTCGCCATTGCTCGGGCCACTGGTATGGACTGGGTGCCACAGGGACGCTTCGTCGACCTCGTACTGAATCAACGCTATGTAGGCAACTACTACCTCTGCGAGCAGGTCAGAGCCTCGAAGAACCGCTTGAATCTGGGCGGTGACGACTTCCTGCTCGAAATCGACACCTACTTTGATGAGCCCAACCGTTTCCTCTCTGTCAATCGCCAGATGCCGTATATGATAAAGAGCCCTGACCCAGACAAGTTGACTCCTGGGCAATTCGACGTCATACAACAATTCATCGACAGTTTGGAATTGTCGCTCTACATCGAAGAACGCTATGAGCAGCGCAACTATCGTGCACTCATCGACTTCCGATCCTTTGCCCAATTCTGGATTGTGCAGGAACTGACCGCCAACCGTGAGTCGGCCGACCCAAAGAGTGTGTACCTCTACAAATCAGGGAACGAAAAACTCAAGCTCACCGTCTGGGACTTTGACTACGCCACCTTCATGAAACTCGACTCCCTTGTGCTGACAAGGGGCATCTATTACGACCGCCTGTTTGGCGACCAAGAGTTTCTGCGATGTGTCAAACAAGTATGGAATGAGTCACGCCAAGCGATACTCGACGTCATACAAAACTACATCGACAGCCAAGCCGCCTACATCAGCATTTCGGAAGAAGCCAACCATCGGCTATGGCCCATCACTGGCGACGACAAACCCGCCGGCGATGAAGACCTACCCTTCGAGGAAGCCGTCAGACAGCTCAAGCAAAACGCCCTCCACCGCTTCTCCCTGCTCGACAACAAACTCTCTTACTGACAATCCATCCACAATCCACAATACACTATCCACAATCCACGCCTAAATCATAGTGGGGAGTTTTTTTCCGTCGCTTTTCCTTGGAAGTTTCAATTATTCTTCCTATCTTTCCTCTATAAACTTGAAAACAAATTGCCCCGCCAAGCTAATATCGGTACAGTCTGCAGTTTCTAAGCGAGACAAGAATCTGACACGGCAACCT
>CADBHI010000143.1 GCA_902794405.1 uncultured Prevotellaceae bacterium | reverse complement strand
CTACCTCATCACCAAGGACGACAAGGCCACTGCCAAGCAGTTTGCCGCCAAGCTCCAGGAGGTAGATCCCGAGAACGACACCGCCAAGCAGGTGCTCGAGCTGAAGTAAACAACTTAATTAATATCATCCATTCACTGAAGGGGTTTGCCGTGTGGCAAACCCCTATTTTTTGTTTGATTATATGGAGATTTAAGGTTAGTAACAAATCATCACCCCAACTAAATATGGTCGCTTCGCTCAAAATTTTCAAAAAATTGATTCCCTTGATCGCTCGACGCTTTGCGGTGCTTATTCGAGCTTGCGAGTCTTAAGAAGGGACGGCTATAAAGCAGGGTTATAATTTTTTTGATAATTTTCTTGAAATTTTGAGGCCGTAGGCCGACCCAATAATAGAGGATCTGGGTTACATAAACCCTACCCTTGGAGACTGATGTCTAATAGCGTACGATTAGAGTTGAATATGACTCAGGTATGACTTCAATATGAGTTTTTTCGGCAAAAGTTTGGCGGTTTCAGGAAATTGTCGTATCTTTGCGAGCGATATACCAAAACAACTACTCAACATCAGCTTATGACAGCAATACAACTCAACGCAGAAGTCTATCGCACTCTGGGGGTGATAGCAGAAGACGAGGGACTGCTCAGGCAGGCCCTTAAATACTTGAAGAAGCTCGCAGCCAAGAAGCAAGACGAGACGCTCATGACTAAGGAGCAGTTCTTCGCAAAACTGGAACATGCCGAAAGAGATATAGCAGAAGGGAAAGGCAAGACATTTACAAATTTGGATGACATGCACGCTTGGCTTAATACTCTTTAAACTATGTATAAGATTACTTATTCACCAGATGCAGAGTCCGACCTTGCCAAACTGGTGTACCGCATTTTCGACACAGAAATCCTTGTGGAAATACTAACTGCATACGGTCACTATAACGACAAATAACGAGGGCGAAATAAAAAATTTCGCTTTTTTTTTGGTGGTTTCATTTATTATCTTTAACTTTGCAGCCATCAAGCATTTAACTACGACAGACTCTTTACCTCAGTTGTCGACTATATATATTATAAAACTAATTATAATTACTAATTTAAAACAATGTTATTATGAAAAAACTAAAACTACTATTGATGGCATGCGCACTGCTCGTTTCGGCAGGGGTGCAGGCAAAAGACAATGTGACAAGTGATTTTCTGAAAGATGCAGATCTGTCGTCTTTGCAAGGATGGGGGAACCCTGGTAGGACTGACTGGAGGACTAATGGTGCAGTCAACGTTGTGGAATTTTGGAATTGGAGTACTCAATTCAATTTTTCTCAAACAGCAAATCTGCCTGCGGGTTATTATCGTCTAGCTGTTAATGCTTTCTATCGCAACGGTGGGAATGGTGATGGCACCAACAACAACATGGCATGGATTTTTGCTGGTGAACAGAAAAAGAACGTTATTGCACTTAACTCCATGACTGATTTGTCTGGGTACAGCGGTAGCAACGATTTATATCGTGCAGCGACTGCATTCTCACAGGGTCAGTACTCCAATGAATTTGACTTTAAAGTAGAAGTAGAAGGAGATGGTACTGTTTCTGTGGAAATAGGTTTCAAGGGGACTTGTCCTAATAGTGGTTGGTGTATCTTAGGTCCTGTAACTCTCTATAAGTACACGGCTGCGGACTATATGGAAGACTATCGTGCCAAGGTTGAAGAAGCTGAAGCTCTCTATAGCACTCCAATGTGGGCCGCTGACCTTGCTGCTCTTCAGGCTGCTGTGGTTGATGAAAATACATTAACTACGGTTGATGAAGTTTTTTCTGCCGTAAACACACTTTCCAATGCAATTATCGCTGCTAATACTTCTATTACTACATACGCCGCTGCCATTGCTCCTTTCAATAAGCTTAAAGAACAGGCTGATGCTATTGCTGATGTGAAATACACAGAAACGACTGCAGGAAGTCATGCCACATTTACCGATGCCATCGCAGCCCAGCAAACTGCTGCAACAAATGCAGCTGATGCAGCTGCCATTACGGCAGCCATTACAGCGTTGAAGAGTGCCGTCAAGGATTATATAAATGCAGCAGAGCCTAAGAATGATGGTGACTATTTCGATGTCACTTGTTTGATGGCCAACCCAGACTTTGATGATAACACTATAACTGGTTGGACTAATGAGTCAACTCTTAATCCTAATACGCGCATTCAGTGTAACGAATTCTTCGGCAGTGCAGCCTTCGACTTTTACCAGACCGTTTCTGGACTGCCCAATGGTAGCTACACATTGAGCATGAAGGCTTTCCAGCGTCCAGGTTGGTATGATGGTGTTTATGCTGATTATGCAAACGGAATAAATAATGCCACGGCAAAGATTTACGTAAATAGCGATGAATCGGATGTAAAGAATATCATGGAAGAGATGAATGCCACAAGAATTTATACTGACCCTAACGGTGTAGATGAGTTTAATTCCGACAAACAGCCTGCTAATGCTCCTGGTTTTATCCCCAATTCAATGGAAGGTGCAGCTGCATGGTTTGCCGAAGGTAAGTATCAGACAGAAGTTGCAGCTCTCGTAGAAGAAGGATCATTAAGGCTAGGATTCAAGGACGAAGCACATTCCGGCGATGTATGGACGCTCTTCGATGAATTCCGTCTCCATTACTACGGAAGCAGCAAGATGATTTATTATAAGCAGCAGCTTCCCCAAATCAAGGCTGCCGCAAATGCTGATTTAGGCAATGCTCTCTATGCCAGCGTGACTGGTATAGAGAAATCAGATTTCCAGACAGCACTTACTGCTACTCCAGCTTCAGAGACTGAAGCTGCTTACAAAGCTGTCATTGATGACATCGCAGCAAAGCAGGCTGCTTTCCGTGCTGCTGTTACTGCATACGATGCCCTTGATGCCGCAAAAGCCTATTCTGCTTTAACAAAGGTGTCTACCAATATCGGTACAGGCGTGTTCCAGTATAACGCGACTACAAATGACAACCTTTTCAGCGCATACGAAACCGCTAAAGCTGCTGTGGACGTCTATACCGTTAATGCCACCAGCACTGCTGCCGCCATTCAGACGCTCGTCGAAGCCCTTGACGATGCTATCGCCAACTACAATAATCAGGCTCTCAATACTCCTGAAGTCTCGACCCATTACAACCTTACCGTGGCAACCGATGGCCATGCGAAGAATGGCAACGCAGTAATCATTGTTCCTGGTGCCACAAGTGACAACAACCCCACTGGCTATGGACTGAATGCCAACAATGCCATCAACGCTAACCTGGCACAGGCAGTCACCTTCACACAAGTTAGTGGTAACACCTATAACATTAGTTTCGAGACTGTAGATGGAACAGCCTACCTGACTTACGGCAGGACAAACGGTAGTGCTGCTGGCTGGTCTGATTCTCAGATACAAGCTACTACCGATGACGCAAATAAGGGTGAATTCAAGATTGTAGCTACAACAACGCCTAACGTGTTCAACATAGTTAACACACTGACAAACACAAATATCGACTGTCAGGTGGATGGCGATATCTATACTGACGAGGATATCACGTTGGATGGATTCTCTATCGCCGAGGCTAATCAAGCTTCTGTTGGCGTATCAATTGATGCTGATGTAAAGTATGGCACACGTATCTTCCCGTTCACTCCAACTCTGCCTGCAGGCGTCAAGGCTTACAGTTGTGAGGAAGCGAATGGCAAAACTCTGACTTTAGTAGAAGTTGAAAAGCCTGCAGCTGGTACTCCTTACATCCTCTTTGCTGAGAATGGATTGTCCAGCACTAACCTTAGTGGCTGGGGTGTCCTTAGCAGTTTAGAAGCAAAATCTAATGGAGCACTGACAGGTGTCTACACTGCTACTTATGCTCCAAAAGAAAGTTTCGTGCTTCAGAAGAATGATGGCAAGGTGGCCTTCTACGAGGTTGGAAATAATAATGATATAGAAGTTCCTGCTAACCTTTGCTATCTGACATGGCCTGCTGGAGGTCAACCTAGTGCTGGTGCTCGTGCATTCTTCTTCCCCGAGAATAACGCTACAGCTATCAAGGCCATCAATGCTCTGACAAGTGGAAAGGCAGAGATCTTCAACGCTTCAGGTGCGAAGATTCCAGCTCTGCAGAAGGGTATGAATATTATCCGCACTGCCGATGGCAAGAGCCAGAAAGTGATGGTGAAGTAAAGTACTGAGAGAAATCAAAGAATGTATAACGACTAATATTTGAACGTATGAAACAGAAATATATAAAGCCCACAACTGCAATTGTTAAGTTAAGACTCAACAAGTTTATATGCCTAAGTCAAGGTGAGGGATTTGCTAGAAAGGACAGTAAAGTCCTTTCCCGCGAAATCAATTATTGGGACGACGAAGAAGAGGAATTCAAATTCGAATACTAACCTCATCAAGATGTAACTGACGACGTGTCGTCAATAATCATAGCAACTGCTGCGAGCCGCACCAATGGCCTGCAGCAGTTTTTTCATGAAAAGTTTGGAAGTATCAAAATAAGTTCGTATCTTTGCCCGCATAAAACAATTAGGTATGGACAAACAGATTCTTGACGGTATTAAAAAGACACTTGCCACGAGCCTGCCAAAGAAGGCTGTGGCAATGCTCTACGGGTCACAGGCTCGTGGAGATGCCCGAAAGAATTCAGACTGGGATATTCTTATTGTTCTTGACAAGGAGAGGCTGATGCCAGAGGATTATGATACTGTGACTTATCCATTAACCAAGTTGGGATGGGACATTGGTGCTGAAATCAATCCCATTATGTATACCAAGAAGGAATGGGAAGCCAGCCGTATCACTCCATTCTATCACAATGTCTTAAAGGATGCCATTGCCCTATGAGTTTGAATGACGAAGATAGAAAGACAATGGTCGGCCTAATTCAAGAATAAACGGTCCTCACCTCTCACGTCGATTCGACACCTATAGTTCTTCTCTCTGTAATTACTTCCCTCCTCTTAATATGGTCGCTTCGCTCAAAATTGCAAAAAAATTGATTTCAAAATTATATTTTGAGTCCCTTGATCGCTCGACGCTTTGCGGTGCTTATTCGAGCTTGCGAGTCTTAAGAAGGGACGGCTATAAA
>CADBHI010000142.1 GCA_902794405.1 uncultured Prevotellaceae bacterium | reverse complement strand
GGAATCCAAGCTTGCGATAGAGGGCAATGGATGCCTCCAGTCGGGTGTTCCCTTCAAGATAGATGCGACGGACACCATGCTTACGGGCATAATCTACAAGCGATTCACCCAGCATCCTACCGATGCCCCTGCCCTGTGCTTTGGGAGTGACAGCCATCTTGGCCAATTCATGGCATTGCTTCTCAGGATGGCTGACGAGCGCACAGCATCCCACGACCTCATTCTCTTTATCGATGGCCAGGAATATCTGTCCTCCGTAAGCAACAATATCGTCAACATGAGCAAACGTCTTCTCATCGGATGGTTCGATGCGAGCAAAACACTCGATCCACTCACGGTTCAGACGGATGAAATCCTGTTTGTATTTGGGCTGATATTTCACTATCTTTATGGGGTGTAAATCCTTGACCATAAATATGGTTGTTGCGGTATGTCCTGAGTCGCCAAGACGCTGGGGAATATGCTGGAAGCCGTGACGCTCATACATGGATACTGCATCGGAGAACTGCGGAAATGACTCGATATACAGATGACTATAGCCAGCCTTACAAGCTCCTTCGATTGCTTGCAGGAATAGCTTTGAGCCATAGCCGAGGCCACGGGCAGGGGGCGACAGATAGAATTTCACCAGTTCGGCATAACCGTCGGGCAGCCCTTCAGTCGGATAGTAGCCACAGCCTCCGAGAACAATCCCTTTGTCGACGATGACCCAGTACCCGGCATTTTCCCCTTCCAGCGTATCGAAGACATGCTCCGTCCGAGGGTCATCATAAACGGTATTGACCAGCGGTGCGTCATATTCCTCAAATACGGAGCGGATGACATTAGCCAACTGTAGCTGGTCTTGTGGCTGTATATGTCTGACTGTCATCTTCCTTCAAATACCTAATCCTCCTTCAAAATGCCTTTCTATGGCTTTCGACTGCAGAACGCGGGAGTGGGGAGCCACATCGTGGGTCACCCAGATGTTGCCGCCAATCACGGAGTCGTGGCCGATGGTAATACGGCCAAGGATGCTGGCATTGCTATAGATGGTGACGTTGTCCTCGATGATGGGATGACGGGGTATGTTGAGCATGTTTCCGTCAGCGTCTTTCTTGAAACTCTTCGAGCCGAGAGTCACGCCCTGATAGAGCGTCACGTGACTGCCGATGATACAGGTCTCGCCAATGACCACTCCAGTACCATGATCAATGGCAAAGTATTCGCCAATATGAGCACCAGGATGAATGTCGATGCCCGTCTCTGAGTGTGCCAGCTCAGTGATGATTCGTGGAATGACGGGCACCTGCAATTCGTGTAGCTTGTGGGCGATACGATAGTGGATCATGGCTTTTGTCACAGGATAGCTGAAGATTATCTCGCCATAGTTGATGGCAGCAGGATCGTTGTCGAACATGGCCTGTACGTCGGTATAGAGCAACCGTTTGATTTCAGGCAATGCATCAATCAGTTGCAATGCCACGTCTCTGGCCTTATCCTGCACCTGTTGTCTCGTCGTGATAGCCTCACTTTTCTCGCCAAACTGAAGACCGTATGATATTTGTCTTGCCAACGTCTGAAACAGCTCTTCCATGTGGACGCCAATATTGTAAGAGCGGATGGTCTCATGGCACTGCCGCTTGTTGAAGTAGTCAGGAAAGATGATGCTCTTTACCAAGTTGATGATTTTCTTCACCTGTTCCACAGAAGGAAGTGAGGCTTCCGTCTGTGGCATCATACGTGTTTCCTGTTCCGTCTGGCGCGAGAGCTGACGGACATTACGTTCGAGTATTTCTATAGTTTTTGTGTCCATATCTAATTGTCAATTTTAAAGATATACTTCCTTGTCCACCACTTCGCCATTCAGAATCTTGAAGGAATTCAGATGAACGCCTTCATGGAGCGAGAGAATGGCATAGCGGATGGTGGGGTCGTTGGCCAGACGGAGGTCTTCTTGCGAGGGACGCGAGGGCGAGGCTGGATGCGAATGCCAGTTGGCGAGAATCTTCAAACCTTTGCTGCGAGCATACTTTAAGGCGGCGAACTGGTCCTTGGGGGCGAATGAAAAGTGCTCAGGGGAGTGGTCGATATTCTCCATCCAGTAGTTCTCTGTCACGACAGATTCTTTCGCCACCATCCCTTGCCCCTCCTCTTCAGAGGAGGGGAGTTGAGAAGGGATTCCCAGCAGGTAACCGCACGTCTCGTTGGGTGCGTCCTGCCGAGCTTGACTGATCAATTCTTCAATTATTTCTTTGGGTATAATCATATAAAAGCCCACCCAAGCCCATTCCCGAGCAAGGCTCGCCTACCCGTAGCCTTTCCCCAAGGGAGGGATGTTTAGTTACATAATGGGTGCTCCGTTTTTTAGGTGTTATTACTCTGTTAATATTTGTATTCAGACATCCCTCCCTTGGGGAGGGCTTGGGTGGGCCTGCTTCAAGTCGCAAGCGGCCTGTTCGTAATCTATCAGATGATCGATGGTGGGGTTACTGCCACAAATGGCGCACGAGTCACGATGCTTTACGGGAACCGTGCGGAACTGCATGGTCTTGGCATCGAAGGTGAGCAGACGATTTGTTAATAGTTCGCCGATACCTGTGAAGTACTTCAAGGTCTCGGCGGCCTGGATGGTGCCTAACATACCTGCAATAGCTCCCAGTACGCCTGCCTGCGAACAGGTGGGAACGGCTCCCACGGGAGGCGGTTCCTTGAACATACAACGGTAGCAGGCCGTGCCAGGCAGATGGGTAAACGTCTGACCGTTAAAGCGCAGGATGCCACCATGCGAGAAAGGCTTGCCCGCCATCACACACGCGTCGTTGATCAAGAACTTCACGGGGAAGTTGTCCGTGCCGTCGACGATGAAGTCGTACTCCTTGATAATATCGAGTGCGTTCGACGAGTCGAGGAACTCATAATAGGTGTCCACCTTCACGTCTGGGTTGATGGCCTTGATCTTTTCCTCGGCACTCTTTACCTTAGGTACGCCCACGTCCTTGGTGAAATGAATCACCTGACGCTGGAGATTGCTTAAATCGACCACATCCGCATCCACGATACCGATGGTGCCGATGCCTGCCGCAGCGAGGTAGAGCGACACGGGAGCACCCAGTCCGCCAGCCCCCACTACGAGCACACGCGCGTTCATTATTTTCTCTTGTCCCTCTACGCCGACGTCCTGCAATAGGATGTGCCGCGAATAGCGCTGTATCTGTTCTTCTGTAAAATCTATCATATTTGACTATTTTACTATTTCACCATTTGACTATTTCTCGTAGCGGCAATTGTCCAATTGTGAAATTGTCAAAATCGACCTTGTCGCCTTCCTTCAGTTGAATACTCTCCCAGTCCTCGCGCTCGGCAAACTCCTCGTTCACCTGCACGCTGACCATCTCGGGCTGCAGCACGTTCTGCTTCTGAATCAGTTCACTTACATTGAGTGGCAGGTTCACTTCCTGCGCGTCTCCATTTACATAAATCTTTGCCGCCATATTATTTACGATTTACTAATTTTCGATTTTCTATTTATTTGACGCTGCAAAGGTACGGCAAAATCGGCACTCTCACAATCACACGTTCATGGCATTTCGTATACCCTTGATATGGTATGCAATTTACCATTCCTACGGGATTGTAGCATACGGGAAATCGTCGTACCTTTGCACCGTCAAACAGCATAATATCCAAATAGTAAATAAATCGTAAATCGAAAAAAAGTAAATCGAAAATAATTATGGTGTCAGAAAACAAGAAACTAAGCATCATCGCTTTCAGTGGCGATTTCGACAAACTGACGGCAGTATTTACATTAGGTACGGGCGCGGCAGCAGTAGGTTACGAGGTGAACATCTTCTTCACCTTCTGGGGCCTCGACGCCATCAAGCAGAAGCAAGGCCGCTCGTTCACAGGCGGCAATTGGCTGACCAAGCTTTTCGGCTTCATGATGGGTGGATTGAAAGTCACTCCTACAAGCCGCTTCAACTTCCTCGGCGCTGGCCCAAAGATCTTCCGCTACCTGATGAAGAAGAACAACGTGGCGACTCTCGAAGAACTGGTCGAGGCAGCCAAGGCGCTCGGTATCAACCTCTACGCCTGCGAGATGGCGATGCACGTGCTCGGCCTGAAGAAAGAAGACTTCATCCCTGAGGTGAAAGACGTGCTCGGCGTGGCATCGTTCCTCAACCTCAGCGAAGGTGGACAAACCTTGTTTATTTGACAATTGGACCATTTCACCAAATAGTAAAATGAAAAAGGTATTAGACATCACGAAGGAGCACTGCCCGATGACCTTCGTCAAGACCAAGATCGAGCTCTCGAAGCTCCAGCCGGGCGACATCTTAGAAGTACTGCTCGCTGAGGGCGAGCCTCTCGACAACGTTCCCCGCAATGCTAAAGAACAGGGCTATAACGTCCTTTCCGTCGAGCATGTGGAAGGCACCACCCACCGAGTGACCATCAAAAAATAAATCATAGGTTTAACATTTAAAACTCAAACGAATTATGGCAGAATCAAATCTTCAGCGTAGTGTAACTACAGCAACCGCCAGAAGACTGGCAACCACCACCAAGACCGCCCCGCAGATGGGCTCTATCACCCCAAGATTACTCCTTAAGTTATTACCCTGGGTGCAGGTCAGCGGCGGCACGTTCCGCGTGAACCGCACGAAGGTCGAACTTCGCAAGAACGACCGCCTTCCCATCCAGTATGTGAACGGCGTACCGTCGTTTACAGCAAAGAACCTGAAGGCCATCCCCTTGTTCTCTGAATTCGACGACGAGATTCTGAACCGTCTGGTCAGCTCGTTCGAGGCCAAAGAGGTCGATGTGGATAAGTTCTTCGTAGAGGAGGGCAAGGATAAGCAACGCTTCTTCATCGTAGCCAGCGGACAGGCCGAGGTCATCAGCAAAGGCCCTCACGGTGAGGACTTACGGATTGCTCTATTGGGCGACGGCGAGTATTTCGGCGAGGCTGATTTACTGGACGAGCAGGAGTCTACCGTCAGCGTCCGCGCCATTACGCCAACCACATTCCTCGGACTGAAACTGAAGGAGCTCATCAAGTTCATCAAAGAAGTGCCCGACTTCCGTGAGACCTTTGAAAAGGCCGTCGACAAGCAGCTGCGCCTGAAAGCCTCCGTCAACGACAACGGTGAGAAGCACATCGACCTGGTCAGCGGCCACGAGGAGGACAACATCATCCCTGAGACCTACATCGACTACGAGGAGAATCCGACGGAGTACAGTCTCAATACTTTGCAGACGGTGGTCCGCGTACATACCCGCGTCAGCGACCTTTATAATAATCCCTACAACCAGTTGGAGGAACAGCTGCGCCTCTCTATCGAGAGCATCAAGGAGCGCCAGGAGTGGGAGCTCATCAACAACAAGCAGTTCGGTCTGCTGGCTGCTGCCAATCCCGCCTACCGCATCACCACACGCTATGGCTCGCCCACACCCGACGACCTCGACGAGCTGCTGTCGTTGGTCTGGAAGGAGCCGGCCTTCTTCATCGCCCATCCTCGTGCCATCGCCGCCTTCGAGCGTGAATGTACGTGGCGTGGTGTACCCCCTGTGACCACCGATCTCTTCGGCACGCGCGTGATTCTGTGGCGTGGTGTACCTCTGATTCCTTCAGACAAGGTGGAGGTGGAAGGTCAGTACCTGACGGGCCGCGGCGTTGGTACCACAAAGATCATCCTCGTACGAGTTGGTGAGAAGAATCAGGGTGTCATCGGTCTGCACCAGAGCGGCATTCCTGGTGAGATTGCCCCAAGTCTGAGCGCCCGTCTGATGGGACTCGACAAATTCGGCGTGGCCTCTTATCTGCTCACGAAGTACTTCTCATTAGCCGCCCTCACCGACGATGCCATCGCAGTATTGGAGAATGTCGAGGTAGGGTACTATCACGACTATCAGAAAAGGAAATAAGAAGACTCTCCCCCAGCCCCTCCCTGTGAGGGAGGGGAGTAAAATGACTTGCTTATGATAGATATTCAGAATATTAACGGATACGGTATCGAGGATCCAGGCTTTGCTCTGTTGCGTGAGGTGGCTCAAAAATACTGCCCGGAGGAGCTTCAGGAGGCACGAAAAGAGGTCATTCCTGACGAGGTACTCGACCTGTCGGCGATTGAGTTACTGACCCCACCCCCCGCTCGGCCGAAGGACGCTTGCAAGGCAAGAACCCCTCCCCTACATGGGAGGGGAGAACCGACGGGTTTGGGCGTCGCGCAGTCGTTCCCCGCAGGCATTGGAGACCAGAGTGCGCAGCCGTTCCCAGCAGGCATAGGAGGCCAGAGTGCGCAGCCGTTCCCCGCCCCTCAAGGGGAGGGGTCAGGGGTGGGGTCTGTAATCCCCAAGAACGACGGCTTCGGCATCGGCATCCCTGAGACGCAGAAACTGCACAACCTGCACTACGAGGAGGCGGACACGCTGAACTCGGAGCAGATCAAGCGCGACTTCCCCGTGCTCAATCAGAAGGTGAACGGCCACGACCTCGTATGGCTCGACAACGGTGCCACGACGCAGAAGCCGAACCAGGTCATCGACAAGATTTCGGACTATTACCGTACTTATAATAGCAACATCCATCGCGGGGCGCATACGCTTGCTGCTCGCGCGACGGATGCCTACGAAGAGGCTCGTGAAAAGGTGCAGCGATTCATCAACGCCGCCACCAGCGAGGAGATCATCTTCGTGCGCGGCACCACCGAGGGCATCAACCTCGTGGCGCAGACCTACGGCCGACAGTTCATTACTCCAGGCGATGATGTGATCGTCTCAGAATTGGACCACCACGCGAACATCGTACCTTGGCAGCGTGTGGCTCAGGAGCGTGGCGCCACCCTTCGCGCTATCCCTACTGATCAGAACGGCGACCTCATCCTCTCGGAGTTCGAGCGCATCATCACGCCTCGTACGCGGTTTGTCTCAGTGGGCCATGTGAACAACACGTTTGGCACTATCAACGACGTGCAGCGTATCATCGAGATTGCCCATTCGCACAACATCCCTGTGCTGATAGACGGTGCTCAGAGCATTGCTCACACGCCTGTCGATGTGCAGGCTTTAGGTGCCGACTTCTTTGTGTTCAGCGGACATAAGATCTACGGCCCCAACGGCATCGGTGTGGTCTATGGTCGCAAGGAACTATTAGAAAAAATGCAGCCCTGGCAGGGTGGTGGCAACATGATCAAGGATGTGACCATCGAGCGCACGGAGTACAACGTGCCGCCCGCCCGTTTCGAGGCTGGAACACCCAACGTGGCCGACGCCATCGGACTCGGTGCTGCCCTCGACTACGTAAGCCGCATCGGCATCCGTAACATCGAGCACCACGAGCACCAGTTGACGGAGTATGCCCGCGAGCAACTCGCCCAGATTCCTGGTCTGACGCTCATCGGCAATCCCAAGAACCGTGTGTCTGTTGTGAGCTTCGTGCTCGACGGGATTCCGGTGCCAGAAACTGGCACCTTACTGGACAAGGAGGGTATCGCCGTGCGTGCTGGTCACCACTGTGCTCAGCCCGCCCTGCGCGCCCTCGGTTACGAGATGAGCGTGCGTCCCACCTTCGCCCTCTACAACACCCGCGAAGACGTGGACAAGCTCGTGATTGCAGTCCGCAAAATCGTTGGACGACGAAGTATCAGAAACCTGATGCATACGGGGCACTGTCGATGCCCGTCTACTATACGGCGGCGTTTGAGTTTGAGTCTGCCAAGGCCATGGGCGACGCATTTTGCGGTCGCTCTATGGCCCCGTCGTATGCCCGCATCGCCAACCCCACGGTGACCTATTTAGAGGAGCGCGTGCGACAGCTGACGGGCGCCACAAGCGTGACGGCCCTCAACACGGGTATGGCCGCCATCCACTATGCCCTCACGGCTGTCAGCGCGGCAGGACTCAACATCGTGGCCTCGAAGCATCTGTTTGGCAACAGCGTCTCGCTGCTCCGCGACACCCTCGGCACCTTCGGCGTGGAAGTCCGTTTCGCGGACTTCACCAACCCTGACGAGGTGGCGGCACAGATTGACGACAAGACCTGCGCCCTCTTCTTCGAGATCATCACCAATCCGCAGTTGTTTGTGGCCGACATCCGCAAGCTGGCCGACATTGCCCACCAGGCAGGCGTCCCCTTGATTGCCGATACCACCATCGTGCCGTTCTCCACCTTCCGTGCCGTCGATTTCGGCGTGGACATCGAGGTGGTGTCGAGTACAAAGTATATCTCTGGTGGCGGCACAGGTCTCGGCGGCCTACTCATCGACTACGGACGCTTCGATTGGTCGCAGTCACCTTCGCCTGCCCTGCAAGCCCGCATCAAAAAGGTCGGCAAAAAACTGGCCTTCACGGCACGAGTCAAGACAGAACTGGTAACGAACCTCGGTGCACTGATGACACCTCAGGCGGCTTATATGGAAACCCTCGGTCTCGATACCCTCGACATCCGTTTCCGTCGTCAGGCCGAGACCACACTTTGGCTCGCCAAGCAGTGTCAGCAACTGCCGGAGATCAAGCGCGTCAACTACACTGGCTTGGAGGATAACCCCTTCTACGAACTCTCTCGTGAGCAATTCGGCCCGTTACCTGGCGCCGTCTTCACCATCGACCTCGAATCGAAAGAGGCTGCGTGGGCGTTCATCGACAAGCTCCAGGTGATCCGCCGCGCCACAAACCTCTTCGACCGTAAGTCACTGGCCATCCATCCTGCTTCCACCATCTTCGGCCTCTTCACCGATGAACAGCGCGCCGCCATGTCCGTCCCTGACACGACCGTCCGCCTGAGCATCGGCCTCGAAGCCGGCGAAGATCTATTGGAAGATATTAAGCAGAGTATATAATCACTTACTCGCAGCCCTGCCGGCATTGATGCCTGCTAAACGACCATTGACCACGATGTCGGCCACGCCGTTGCCGCCCAGACGGTTGGCACCATGAAGGCCGCCTGTCACCTCGCCCGCTGCATAGAGGCCAGGAATGGGTGTGCCGTCGGCTCTGAGCACCTGCGTATTGGTGTTCACGCTCAGACCGCCCATCGTGTGGTGGATGGCGGGGGTGACGCGGACGGCATAGTAGGGAGCCGTCTCTAACGAGGCAGTCATCCCTGTGGCACTGCGCCCAAAATCTTTATCTACGCCTTCTTTCTGATAGGCATTGTAGCGGTTCAGCGTGGCTTCAAGATCAGCGGCAGGTACGCCTATGGCCTGAGCAAGTTCAGCCACCGTCGCGCCCTCTTTGAGCAGATGCTGGTTGGCGTAGGTCTCGATGGATGCCAACGATTTTCTTACGCCCTGGTCGAAGATGAGGAAGGCCTCGCCCTGCGTCTGTGCGAGGATAGCTGCCGACACCACGTCGCGGGTGTCCATCTCGTTGCAGAAGCGCTTGCTCTCGTGGTTCACCAAAATAGCACCGTTACCGCGTACCGCCTCCGTAATGAGGATATGGTTCGTGGCTTCTGCCGTGGGGTGAATCTGGATGTTTGCCATCTGTATGGTGGCGCCACCGATGGCCGTCACCCAACCGAAGGCATCGCCCGTAGCACCAGGATGGTTCAGCGTAGCAAAGCCTTTGAGCGAGGGCTGCAGGCTGGTCACCATATCCAGATTGGCACCAAAGCCTCCTGTGGCGATAATCACAGCCTTTGCCGCAAGCGTATAGGCGCTGCCATTGGCATTCTCCACCTTTACGCCCGTCACGCTGCCATCGACCGCAGTGAGCAAGCCCGTGACCTTGTTCGACGTGCGTATCTCGATATTCTTGTTAGACGTAGCTTCTTTCAATACTTTCATCAGGTGCGGACCTATGGCCGTGCCACCCTTGGGGCGGTGAGTCCGTTTCACGCTGCTGCCGCCCATCAGTCCTACGTCGGTCAGGTCGACGCCCAGTCCCGTCAGCCACGAAATGGTGACAGGGGCATGTTCCACGAGGTTCTCCACTAACGAAGGGATATTTTCATATTTGCCGCCACTCATGATGTCATCGTAAAACAGTTGCTTGCTATCCTCAATGCCGAGTCCTTTCTGAATATCCGTCTCTGCAGCATTGATGCCTCCCGTCGAGCTGTTGGTGTTGCCACCGATGATGGCCTCTTTTTCCAACACGACAATCTTCAGACCGTTATTCGTTTCTGCTGCTGCCACTGCCGCCGACAGTCCTGCTCCTCCGGCACCAACAATGACCATATCGCACGTGCCGTCCTTGTAGGTCTTGTTCTTGTCAACCTGCTTGCCCATCGCTGCCTGTAGCGCCATGTTGATGGCATCGATGACACCCGTTGAGGTCAGCGTGGCCCCCGTTATGCCATCCACCTCCACGTTCATCTCTTTCGTTCTGCCCACGGCACTCTTGCAGAGGTTGTTGATGGTCTCTTGTGCGAAACTCGACTCCGACTGGTTGACAACGGTCACCTTTGTCACCTGATGGTTTTCTACAGTCACCTTCACGATGATTGTTCCACTGCGTCCCTCGCCGTTGCCCGTCCACATACCGTCCTGAAGCACTAACTCCGTAGGTTCCGTAGCGCTGTCATCGTCGTTCGAGCAGGAAGTCATCAACAGACCGCTCAATGTCAGGATGGCGGCCAGCATCCAAAGTTTATTCTTTTTCATGTTCTTTACCTTCTAATCAGGCTGCAAAGGTACTATTATTTTTCGAGACTCCACGCGAATTAACCGAAATTCAATATAGCGATACCACCGTGGATAAACGTCATTCATATATCTCATATTCTATAGTGCCATTGACCGCATAGATACAAGTATGGTCAATGGCATCAAAACGAAGGTCGGTGAGTCTCAGAGTCATGTACGATTTATCACCAACATTTCTTGTTCCTACCACAGTAACTTTTCCACTTAATACTGTTGCCACCCTCATTATAGCTTCCGTCCACGTTGGAGTGTATGCAGCGGTAGCATGGAATTGGCTGCTGTCAAATGTATCTCCTGCTTTCAGATTGTTGAAACTCATCGGCTGATTGCTTTCAAGGCTGATGTTTAGAATGTTGAATACATCTGATCCCTTGATGTTGGCTCCAAAGTTCATGTGATAGACGGTGAGTTCATTACCATCGTTATACCTGATTACTCCGCCCAAGTAGCCATGAGGAGGATTATACATCTCGCCGCTTTTGTACATAGTGCCCGTGCTGGTCTTGCCATTGTCTGACTGGATAAGCAGGACATTGACTTCACCAACAACAGGGGTAACAAAAATATCATCATCACTACTACACGCCATAAACAGACATGTGGCCAGCATTATAAAGAGGATTATTTTTACTCGCTTCATACTCATATTGGTAAACACTTCTACATGTATAAACGCAGATTAATAGAAAGCTTGCATGAGAATTGAAAGATTTAACAATTATTGCACAAAAGACAACAACTCGACACTGCTCAACACCTCTTGACAGATGATGCTCTCAAAATTTTTTTGTGAAAATTGGAGAAAGTTGCACTTTTTGGTTCAATCAACTGAACCTCTGACAGTTACAGAAGTGCACCCTAATTCAAAAGTTCCACTTTTCGGGGGCATTTTTAGCCGTTTTTTGGAAAAGTACCGCCATCAGGCGGTTGTTCGTCATCGTTTACCCCAGCCAGACGACAGCCGTATGGCCTTGAGAAGAAAAGAAGGGTCGGCAACTGAGAAAGTAAAACAACTTGTTTTACTTCAGTTTAGACCGGGCAAAGCATGAGTTTACCAGCCATTTAGTAATGTAAAACAACTTGTTTTACTTTTGTATATATAGCTGAATCCCCAGTGTTTATCGGCCTTTCAGCGTAGTTTGGGCGGGGTAAAAAGTGAGGTGAAACTTGGTGTAACTTTGAAAATAGCATACACCGCTGTAACAAACTGACAGATAATAGGTTAAGTCAAAAAGTGGAACTTTGGCCAATTTTTCATCTTTCTGTAGAGAGCAGTACTGGATGCCGAATCTGGGATGGCTACCCAAAAAGTGCTATTCGTTGTCATACAGTCATAAGGACCTTAAATCTCCACCAATCTTACAAAAAATCGATACAAAGGGTAGGGTTTATGTAGGTAGAATAGTACAAAAAAAAACTCCGAAGCCTCAACCGCTTCGGAATTTTCACATTGTATGATGGGTAAACAAATGCGACTACAAGCTATTGATCTGTTCGATGGTGAGACCTGTGTATTTGGCTATGAGTTCTGACGACATACCATCGGTCTTCATGCGACGGGCGTTATCGCGCTTAGTCTCTTCAATCCCTTCAGCCCGACCTTCAGCTCGACCTTCTTCTTTTGCCCCTCGTAAACTATTGAGGGTGTCACGATAACGCTTCAGGGCATGGTCGTATGCCAAGCGGTCCTCCTTCGACGAGAGAAGCGGCAAGGAATAGTCAGATACCAGACTCAATGTTCTGTTCTGAAGTGTGCCACAATTGCAACAAAGCCCATACAAGAGCGATGGCAGCCAAAACCGTAAAAAAAGAAAGAAAATAAATCAGTCCCATAATCACCTCCTATTATTATGTTTCAATACAATCAATACAAAAGCCAGCAAAGATAATATGACGACAGATGTAGCACCTAATCCAAAAAGTAGATTTGTGTTAACACTCATGCCCATAATTCCTGCAAGTATAACTCCACCGAACACTAATTTAGATAAATCAAGTGCATAGTCGGCAAACTTGTCGAATAAATCCCGCCGAGTATTACTATCAATCCATATCCCTTTTTTCTTTGCCATAGTTAATTGATTAGACGTTGCAAAGATAGGAATAATAATTGAAACATCCAAGAAAAAGCGACAGAAAAAGAAAAAAGGGAGGGGAAAGTTCATGTTGAAATGACGAATTTGCACATGTTTTCCATATAATAAAGAATCTTTGCACACATCATTTGTACATCAGGGTTTCCGGCGATTGACGGGAGGTGTTGGTACTTTATGCAAAACGTGCATAAAAATACGGGCGATACACCCCTTGGAGTTTGCCCGGAGTAAAAGGACCATTTGGTCGGACTAAAAGGGTCATTTAGTCCGACCAAATGGGTCACTTAGTTCGGGTAACTGGATGTGCATAAACATGCAAATCCACTACACCTCCTTATCATATTTTCAGCAGTTCATCGGGATAGGCAGGCATAGCACCGTTCTGTGTGCAGACGAAGGGACTTGCCGTTGAGGATGCTGCCCACGAACGAGCCGGTGAAAGAGTCTCCAGCTCCTACAGTGTCGGCCACTTTGACCTTAGGCGTTTCCTGGAAGGAGACGTGACCGGGAGTGAAAACGTAGGAGCCGTTGGTGCCGCAGGTAAGCACGAGCATGTCGAGATTGTACTTGCCCAAGATGAGCCAGCACTTGTTCTCGATGTCGAGGCCGGGATAGCCGAACATGCGGCCGATAAGCACCAGTTCCTCGTCGTTAATCTTCAGGATGTTGCAACGCTGGAACGACTCGCGCAGAATCTCCTTCGTATAGAACTGCTGGCGCAGGTTGATGTCGAAGATCTTCAGGCAGTCGGCGGGCGTAGCGTCAAGAAACTTCTGGATGGTCTCGCGACTGACCACGTTGCGCTGAGCTAATGAGCCGAAGCAAACGGCACGACAGTTGCGGGCTATCTCGGCGATGTCGTCATCGAAGGGGATGTTGTCCCAAGCCACGTTCTCCTTGATGTCGTACGTGGGGATGCCCTGCTCGTCGAGCTGCACCTGCACGGTGCCCGTGGGGTACGGCACACGAGGCAGCAGGTCGTTCAGGCCGTGCTCCTTCAGGGCCTCGATGGTCTCGTCTCCTAATTTGTCCTCGCCGAGTGCGCTGACGGCGATGGTGTTGTCCATGCCTAAGAACTGCCCGGCATGATAGGCGAAGTTGGCAGGTGCGCCACCAAGTTTCTTACCTTCGGGAAGTACATCCCACAGGACTTCTCCGAGTCCTACTACATA
>CADBHI010000141.1 GCA_902794405.1 uncultured Prevotellaceae bacterium | reverse complement strand
TGCCAGCATCAGTGATGTGTTCCAGCGTAGCGTACAGGATATGGCTCATGATTGTGGTTTCTTCTACACTGTGCAGAAAACACGAAGCCGTAGCCACCGTTTAGACATTTCTATCCGATACACCTTCAACGCCCAGAAGAGCAAGTATAAGGGAACAGGTGCAGGTAAAGCCGAGCAGGAGCGCATGAGCAATAATTAAAGTCCATTCATCACATTTTTATGCAGAATATCCCAGATATTTGGTAGTTCCTGCAACAATTCATAACTTTGCAACGTCAAACAGATATGATTATGAAAATGGTACAAAACAACAAAGCACTTGTCGTTATCGACATCCAGAACGACATCACCAAGCACTATCGGTCCATCATCGACAATATCAATGCCGCCATAGAATGGGCTGTGGCAGAAGAGATGCTGGTTATATATATCAAACATAATAACATCACGGCTGGCACGCGAACGTTCAAGCCTGGCACTAAGGGCGAGGAACTGGTGCCTGAGATGAAGGTCGTTTCAGACAATATCTTCGTGAAAACGAAGAGCAATGCCCTTACAAGCGAGGCTTTTTCTGCTTTCATAGCAGCGAATGGCATTAACGAGTTCTACGTGGCTGGTGCAGACGCTACAGCCTGCGTGAAATCGACGTGTTTCAATATGGCCAAAGCAGGCTTCACGGTGCATGTCCTCTCCGACTGCATCACCAGTTACGACCTAAAGAAGCTGCAGGAGATGCTCGCTTATTACGAAAACAAAGGCTGTGAAGTGAAGAAACTAATAGAGTACAAATGAAAACATATATAATGGAAACTGATCGTATCATACTGCGCCCTTGGCGAGACAGCGATGCGGAGACACTGTTCAAATGGGCTTCCGATCCTGATGTTGGACCTCGTGCCGGATGGGCACCGCATAAGAGTGTGGAAGAGAGTCTGGAGATTATCCGCACCGTGTTTAATGATGCCTTGCATACATGGGCAATCGAGTTAAAGGAAACGGGAGAGGCCATTGGCGCTATGGGCTATGGCCCTTCGTGCGAGTGCGACCTGCCAGCCCGCGAGGGTGAGCCGCTCATCGGCTATTGGGTGGCCAAGCCCTATTGGAATCAGGGCATCTGTTCGGAGGCTTTGCGCCTGATGTTAGACCATATCCGAGAAACAACGGACATCAAATCGCTCATCAGCGGTCACTTCGTAGATAATCCTGCATCTGGCCGAGTGATGGAGAAATGTGGCTTCGTTCCCACGGGCGAAACCTGCATCGACGCAAACCAGTATCAAGGCGAAGGACGAGCTATCAGAGTGTTGAGATTGGTTATTAAAACAAATAAGTGATGAAACAGGAAATCAATCCCAAGGACACCATTCGGGCGCAGGCATTCGAACTGTGGATGAAGTCGCCCATGCCGATGGTGACGCTCACGAAGACCTTCGACGTGACGCGACTGCGTAAAGTAAGTCGTAGGCGGGATATAAAATTCAATATGCTGATGTGCTGGTGCATCGGCATGGCTGCCAGTCGGATGGAAGAGTTCTACTTGCTGCCTGAGTGTGGGAAGTTGTATAAATATGATCGCCTTGCCATCAACGTCATTGTAAACAACAAGGCTGGTGGTATCAGCTCATGCGACATTCCCTATACCGATGACTTGGATAAGTTCTGTTCCGACTATATGGTTCTGACGCAGGCAGCCAGCTTGTCCTGCCAAAGTTCTTTCGTAAATGATGCGATGGTGATAGGCACATCGGCAATGACGGCCACCGAACTCGACTGCATCGTCAATCAATATACCGACCAGTTCTGCAATCCGATGGTGATGTGGGGCCGCTACCGTAAGGGCTGGCTGAGGACAACCTTGCCCATTTCCTTCCAGTTTCACCACGTGCAGATGGACGGCGGACATGCTGCCCGATTCTTAGAAGAACTGCAAAAGACAATTAATACGATATGAACATACTGATCATAAACGGAAGTCCACGGAAGAAGGGACTGTATATATAAGTCGTGAAGACCCCGACCTGCGAAATGCAAGCCGGGGTCTCTTGGATTATATATGGAATGGCAAACAGTTATGCCACGAAGTGCTTGATATGACGGGCTGAAGTTACTTTGGCATCGTAGATGATAGTCAGTTCACGAGTACGTGGATTCCATTTCGTGTCCATCACGCCCTTCATGCGTTCTGCCTTTGCCACAACCTTATTATGAGAGTCATAGCGGCTGACCTTGACGGTGCAGATCTTCACGTCAGGACGATAGGCGTGGCCCCTGTGGTTATCGAAGTGGGTAATTGGCTTATCAACCTTCTTATCGAAGTGCGAGGCCTTCTTGTTATTCACTACAACGACATCATGCTTCTTGTCGTTATTTCTCTTATTACCTGCCATTGCCGGCATTGCGAATGTGATGCTCATCATCATCATGATTGCGATCATCTTATTAAACTTCTTCATAATCTTGTCTCCTATATTTTAAATTGTTATTAATCCCCGGCTTACACCAGTCCCTTATCAAGGGCCTTCAAATATTCACGGTGCAAAGTTAAGGCGATTCCGTGGGATTTGAAAATGAAAAACCCTATTCTGTGATTCCAAATTCCCTAAAGTTTCGTAGGATTTTCCCCTAACAGGTCATAAAACATAGTCAAAAAGAGTCTGTTTTTAAAGATAACAGCTGTTTTTCACCTATTATTTTGTATCTTTGCACACAAAATGCAACAGCAGCATCGGACATATATCGCCATCGACCTGAAGTCGTTCTATGCTTCAGTAGAATGTGTGGACAGAGGGCTTGACCCCCTGACCACCAACCTCGTCGTGGCCGATGTAAGCCGAACTGAGAAGACTATCTGCCTGGCCGTCTCACCATCATTGAAAGCATACGGAATCGGAGGAAGAGCCAGACTGTTCGAAGTCGTGCAGAAGGTACAGGAAGTCAACAATGAGCGTAAAAGGCTGGCAGGATGGAGAATGACAGGGAAATCATACCATGACCCAGACCTGAAAGCCCATCCTGACCTCGAACTCGACTACATCGCTGCCCCACCCCGTATGGCTCACTACATAGAGGTAAGCACGAAAATCTATCAGACTTACCTCAAATATATTGCTCCCGAAGACATACACGTCTATAGCATCGACGAGGTGTTCATGGATGTGACGGCCTATCTGGGTACATACAAGATGACTGCTCACCAACTGGCGATGAAGATGATTCGTGACGTGCTGGCCACTACGGGCATCACGGCAACGGCAGGCATCGGCACAAACATGTATCTGGCAAAGGTAGCAATGGATATTGTGGCCAAGAAGATGCCAGCCGATAAGGACGGCGTGCGTATTGCTGAATTGGATGAAATGTCGTATCGGCACGAGCTATGGGATTATCGTCCTCTGACCAAGTTCTGGCGTGTGGGGCGTGGGATAGCCGAGAAACTGGCCGTCTATGGTATTGACACGATGGGGAAGCTGGCACGAATGTCAATACAGAACGAAGGACTACTATACCGTCTCTTTGGTGTGAATGCGGAACTGCTGATAGATCATGCATGGGGATGGGAACCATGTACGATGGAGGCTGTGAAGGCCTATCAGCCTGAGACCAACTCGTTCAGCAGCGGACAGGTGCTTCAAGAGCCTTATACTTTCAAGAAAGCCCGTGTGGTGATACAGGAAATGGCCGAAGGAATGGCACTCGACCTCGTATCGAAGCGTCTGGTGACTGACCAGCTGGTGCTGACAGTCAGTTATGATGCAGAATGTCTGACACGTCCTGAAATCCGCGAAAAGTATCATGGTGAAATTACCACCAACTACTACGGAAAGGCTGTGCCAAAGCATGCTCACGGCACTTTCAACTTCAAGAGACCGACATCATCATCGCGGCTCATCATGGACGGGGCAACAGAAGTGTTTGACCGCCAGGTGAATCCAGATTTGTTGATCCGCAGGCTGAACCTGACAACAAACCATGTGGTAAGCGAAGCATCGGTAGCAGCACAGGACAGGACTCCCCAGCAGCTTGATCTCTTCACCGACTACGACGCTTTGGAGAAGCAGCGGAAGGAAGAGCAAGCCAAACTGGATAAAGAGCGTCGGATACAGGAGACACAGTTGAAAATCAAGAAGCGTTTCGGCAAAAATGCCATCCTCCGAGGTCTGAACTTCGAGGAAGGTGCCACGGCCAAAGAGCGCAACAAACAAATAGGAGGACACAAGGCTTAAGTGAAGAGTGAAGAATGAAGAGTGAAAAATCGGCTAACGCCCAGCTATATGCAGACATAATAGACCTGCCACATTACGAGCCAAAGCATCATCCGAGGATGTCGATGTGGAACCGTGCAGCCCAGTTTGCACCCTTTGCCGCATTGACTGGCTATGATGCTGCCATTCAGGAATCGGGCCAACATCCCTGATGGCATCCGCGAGTTTCAGTATTCCCCGTCGGCCTAACTCGGCTGGATGATGTCAGTCTTCACTCGCTCAATCGTAGACTTTCTCGCTTCCCTCCAACGGGGGAAGTATTTGTCCATGAGTGCATGGAAACGGGCATTGTGGCTTGGTTCCAACAGATGGCACAGTTCATGAACCACCACGTGCTCAACACACCATTCCGGCAACAGTAGCAGATAGGCCGAGAAGCAGACGGACTTGTCCTTGACATTGCAGACACCCCAACGTGAAATCATCGCCTTGTAACATACAAAGGACGGTTTCACGCCCATCTCCTTTGAGTGGCGATCCACCATCGGCTCTATCAAAGCTTTCAGTCTCCGCAGGGCATCGTCAGCCTGCTCTCTCGTCTTTAGCGGCAACTGATTGTAAAAGTCTGCCCTACGCTTCTGGCTCTCACAGGTTTTCTTACGTGCAGGCATACCAATAGGTGCCGACACATGTACATCGCCGTTCTTCACGATGCGCATTGACAGCCTCCTGGTTCTCCTGTATGTCACCTGTATAGCCATATCCATCAAGAGTCGATGTTCGCATCACTCTGCCCTCGCTTAATCGCACTTTTGACTTGTGCCATGTTGCTGCGCGAGACGGGAAGTGATTCGTGGCAGTGCTTAATGAGCAGCTGGGTGGAGCCGGAATGTGAGACGATCTGCTCTACCTGACCAAGGTTGACAAGGAAGGCACGATGACAGCGGACAATCATCGGATAGCCCTGCAACGTTTCCTCCATCTGTTTCATCGTGGCGCGAAGCATGTCAGTATGCACCTGATCGTTACGTAGATGGCTCACCTTGACGTAGTTGCCCACGGCCTCAATATATAATAGGTGGGAAATCTGGAGCGTCACCGATTCGTTGGTGGTACCACGAAGAAGGATAGCCCCCCCTACTGCCCCCGAGGGGGCTTCTATAGTTCTGCTGGCAGAAGGGGCTATAGTGCCCCCCTCGGGGGGCGAAAGGGGGGCTTGTTGCATTTCCTTCAGTTCCTCATTCAACAGTCTTGTCTCCTCCAATTCCATCGCCAGATACTTGCTGCGGAACTTGAAGCGCCAGTAGAGGCCGATGGCGAAGGAGCAGAAGGCGATAATGACAAGGGTTTCAAGGAAATTGACCACAGAGAACTGATTACCATCTACACGGTCGCTCAGCATGAAGTGGCGGTAGAGACAGATGCCGAGTGCCACAAGCGGTGTGTTGATAAACTGGAACCAGAGGTTGCGGCGGATGATGTATTCTACGCCCTTCTTATACGACCTCGGCATCTTGACGATATACTTCAGGATGATGTCCGTCAGCATGCAGATCGAAAAACCAATCACGCCCAAAGCTATCAGATGTACGTAGGCCTGCCACTGCCACGCATCCAATCCGAAGGGTTTGAACACGGCCAGCGCCACCACAACGAACGTGGTGCTGATGATCCTCGTTGTTATCGTTTCTATACGTCCCTGTTTCATACAAAGTTCACGGCTTTCAAGCCGCAAAGGTACAAATTTTAAGTGAAAAGTGAAGAGTGAAGAGTGAAAAATTTCTTTTAGTCATGCAATTTTGTAAAAGCGAGCAAGCTCGAGCAGCTGCCGTCCGTCGTTTTCCCTTCCATCCATCTCATTTCCGCGCTGTTTAAAGTTGTATCTTCGCCCGCTTTTTGTATCTTTAACGGTGAAAAAGATGAATAATTGAAAGAAAATACTTATCTTTGCAATTAGGGGTATTTGATTTGGCTATTCGAGGGTCTTATATACGATTAAAGACCAAAGAGACACTTATGGATTACAGTAAACAAGAGTTTGAACACCTGTTCAAAGACAACTATCCGCACATGTATCGCATGGCATTCTCGATGCTGGAGAATACTGACGATGCCAAGGATGCGGTGCATCAGGTGTTCGCTCAAGTCTGGAGGTGCAAACCACAAATGTCCGAGGGTAGCATCCGCGGCTACCTTTTGGCGGCTACCCGAAACCAATGCCTACACATGTTACGCTCTCGACAGTTGCAGCGACAGATGGAGGATGAGTTGCAACGAGACGCGGCTGCCAGCGAGAGCAAAGATCGCGAAGAACTGCTTCAGCAACTTCAGCAAGTCATCGACAGTAACCTGACGGAGCAAGACCGGCGTGTGCTGAGTCTGCACTATGACGATGAGATGACATACGAAGAGACGGCCACGGTGCTGGGGATTAGCGCTTCGGCGGTGAACAAGCACATCACGCGGTCGTTGGCAAAAATCAGAAGTACCCTTAAAATTGCAAAGTAACATGAAAAAAGAAGATATCGACAAGAGAATAGGCATGCCTAACGTGGACGCAGAGTGGGCACGATTTGAGCGCGAGGTTATCGACAAGGACACCAAGCCAGGTCTGCGACGTGTGGCTATATGGGCAGGTGGTATTAGCATTGCAGCCGCAATCGCCTTGCTGTTTGTGCTGAATATGGGCAAGGAAGAGATGGCAGAGCAGCCTTTAATGGCTCAGCAGCCGCAGCCCGTCCATGTTGAAAGTACAACCGCAGACACCATCCTTGAAGAGGAAAACCATCCCACAATAGGCAGTACGGCAAATAGCCAGGAAGCATTGCAGGGACGCATCGCAGGGCTGAACAGTCTGCCAAGCTCTGACAGTTCAGGTATCGGGAACATCATACGGCTTGCAGGCTCTGTCCGTCTCCACCGCATAGACTCTTTCGCAGTCATCCTCAATGGTGTCATACTGGAAGATTCTATTGCACGGCGACAGGCATACACCCCCCAACTCTATCTCTACAAACAGCACAAAATAATAAACAGTATAAAGGCGTATAAAGATGAGAGTTCTAGGGCACGATTTGAAGCCACATTCGGATATCCACCGCCAAAGGGCAGACGCGCCGCTACATCGAGGGCTACGTCCTGGGCGAAGACGACCAGCCACTGGCCGATACGTGGATAGCTTGCGATGAGAGCATTATGGGAGCCGCCACCGACAGCACTGGTCATTTCCTGATGTGGGCACCCCGTACCGTCACCAAATTATACGTTAGGCATGTAGGCTATCAAACAATCCGTCATACTATGCAGCCCGCCGACACTATCCTGAACTTCCGCATGAAGGATGCGACAAAGCTTAAAGAAGTGAAGGTGATACCCAAGAAGGATCGGAGCAAGATCCAAAGGATACGAATACAATAAAAGATTGGATGACGGAACCAATGCCGAAGTCCAACGAGAATGATGCTGACGAGGGCTTTTCAAGCCAATTCGACTAATAATATATAAAAGGTGTACACAAATTGGTACGAATATCAAAAATTATTTGTAACTTTGCCCTCGCAATTAAAAACAAGACGCTAATGAACTTGACAATCTCAATGAACACGGTGCTGAACTTCCTGCACGCCTTAGAACTCTCGACGAGCCAGAAGCAATGGTTAGCCGACAGGCTCTATGAGGAAGTGAAGGCCGAGTCTTTAGTCCAAGGAAAGAATACGAATCAATAAACACCGACGATATGAATACAATGACATTAAACCGTGAGGCCTCCACCTACTGGGAGCAGGTGAAGAACGCAAGCCAGCAGGTAAAGCTGACGCTCATCTCCATGCTCAGCGCATCGCTCGTTACTCCGCAGAACGAAGCTGTGGCCGCTGATAGTAGTGAGAAACTTCACATCACCCGCGAAGATCTGGAGATAACTCCCTTCGTTTCAACCCTCGGTCAGGGCATCAAGCCGCTGCCCGAAGACTTCGAATATGAGAAGGCCAAGCAGGAATACCTAATGCAGAAGTACGGATGAAAACAGTATTCTTCGACACCAACGTCATGATAGACATCATCGGGCGGCGACAGCAGTTCTGCCGTCCGTCGTTGCAGATAATGAGCCTTGCCGACCGCGGAATTCTCCGCGTCTGCGTCTCTGCCATGTCCTACGCCACCGCCAGTTTTATCCTTTCGCGTGACAACAAGCAGATGGACATCGTCGGCGAGTTTGCCAAATTCGCCAAGATTACAACGGCGACGCCCGTCGATGCCGATACCATTGATGACAGCATCCGTTCCGAGTTCAACGACTTCGAGGATGCCATGCAGTATTTCTCCGCCATGCGCGAGAGCATCGACTACATCGTCACGCGCAACAAGAAGGACTTCAAGGCCGCACAGATTCCCGTCTTTGAGCCGCATGAGTTTATCGATTACCTACTGAAAGAGTAAAACGGAGAACGACATGAGCGGATAGACCAACCTACTGGCGGGGCTATCCGCTTTGAATAAGAACGAAGATATCATGAAGGAAATCATCCTGTCACTCATCCTCGCCGCCGCTGCACTGACTGCGATATCACAGGACAAACTTATCCGCGTGGCCGACAAGTCGACTTCATGGAGAAAGGAAAAACCGAAGACGACGCTGTTCGACAGCGAGATGGCGCGGCTGTTGATGCCACAGGAAGCGGCATTCGGCGTAGAATGCATCCCGTCGTTCTCGCCGGAGTGGACGCTTACCTACGACTCCGTGGCCCGCTCGCTTGTCTATCGTGAGGCACAGACGAGTATCTGGCACACCACATTCCAAGCTACGCACAAGAAAAAGAAGATTGGTGAGAAACGGTACAAATGGGTTCCCCGGAAACGTCCGAAGGGCTACGTTGAGCCCGAAGTCAAGACATTCACGATGGCCGTCAGCGATGACCAGACGGCGATGCTGCGGGCTGTTTGGAAGACCGCCGTATATAGTGCCGAAGACCGCGAGGTGTTCATCCTCGACGGCGTGAAGTGGGAGTACTTTATCGACGGTCGCCGGGCTAAGTCACACCGCGACAAGAACGTGCTTGTGGTGTTCACCGAGGAGTTGCGAAAAGCCGTCCGTAGCGGCGATACGAACCGCAAGGATTCGCTCATCGGCAACGAGTTCCAGCGCGTTGTCGATGGTCTGACCATCGCCCCGCCTCCCGAGGTTCTTCCGCCAGGCACCGTGCGCAAGCTCATCGTCTGGAACGGCACGGTTCTCAACGACTCGCTCGACAAATTCCGCGCTTACGGGACTATCGGGAGTGACGAGAAGGTTTATTTCTACCGTCGTCACCAGATAATCAAAAGCATCAGCTTCCACTACGACGAAGAGGAGAAACGGGAGTTTGCCGAAAGATACGGCATTACGGCCACAGACGCGCCGCTACATCGAGGGCTACGTCCTGGGCGAAGACGACCAGCCACTGGCCGATACGTGGATAGCTTGCGATGAGAGCATTATGGGAGCCGCCCCCGACAGCACTGGTCATTTCCTGATGTGGGCACCCCGTACCGTCACCAAATTATACGTTAGGCATGTAGGCTATCAAACAATCTGTCATAATATGCAGCCCGCCGATACCATCCTTAATTTCCGCATGAAGGATGCGACAAAAATTAAAGAAGTGAAGGTGATACCCAAGAAGGAATCAAAAACGAAATAATGTTTTTCCCCTTTCCTTAACTCTGGGTGTCATGCCCTTCATCCTGTTAAAGGATTGGGTAAAGGTACAAATATAATGGCAAAACGAGGCATCTTCGCCCGCTTTTTGCATCTTTAACAGGGAAAACGGAGAATATTTGAAAAAGAATGTTTATCTTTGTCGTCGTAAAAACAAAACAAGAATATAATGCCAGAGATTTGCCACTTCTATGGAATCGTCATCACGATGTATCTGCCCGACCATCGCTCGGCCCTTGGGACGCTTGCCTAAGCAAGAACCCGCCGCACTTTCACGTGCGCTACAACGAGTACCGCGCCACCATCGACATTCAGACGGGCGAGGTGACGGGGCAGATGCCGCGCCGCGCACTGCACCTCGTCTTCGACTGGCTCGACCTGCACAAGGAAGAACTGATTCACGAGCTTGCTTGTTCTGCCGAGCGTGAGAATCATCGCCCACAGGGCAACACTTTGAAATGGGTCACTGCCGCCCGTGTCGTGGGCGACTACCTGCTGGAGCTGGACTTCAACGACGGCCGCCGTGTCGTCTTCGACTGCCAGCCGCTTATCAATCAGTACAAGCTCTTCGCCCCGCTGCGCGACAAGGACGTGTTCGCCCGCTTCGCCCTCGACGGCTGGACAGTCACATGGCTCGACGGCACCGTGGACATCGCGCCCGAACATCTTTACGAGCTGGGCAAGGCTGCTTAATGACTAACGACAACGAACAACGACATGAAAGGCTACGGGTAGGCGCGGGAACTGCGGGAATGCGGATAGACCGACATACATAGAATGACATAAGGAAGCGTTGACTTTTTTGATTCT
The DNA here is from genome assembly GCA_902794405.1 of uncultured Prevotellaceae bacterium. GTDB lineage: Bacteria > Bacteroidota > Bacteroidia > Bacteroidales > Bacteroidaceae > Prevotella. Next base: position 88 of record CADBHI010000141.1, on the reverse strand, counting down.
TGATTCAGAAATTTCGCCAAAATATCTCGTGAGAAGAAAAGAGTCGATGCTCGCGTTTAGGCGCGGGCTGAGACTTGTATCTACGAGA
>CADBHI010000140.1 GCA_902794405.1 uncultured Prevotellaceae bacterium | reverse complement strand
CAGGAATTCGCAAATCATGTTGTAACCCTCTTCCGAGAACAGCGCGACAATGTTCATGCAACAATGGAATGTCAGGAACAAGATCAGCGCAATGCCCGTTACAGACATTACAACTTTTCTACCAATTGATGAATTGATTAACCACATAAGTTGTTGAAATTTAATTATTTAAAAAATTGATGATACTTAGTATTAGGTACGTGCATACACATTGAGGGTACAAAGTTAATAAATAATAATGAATTTTGCAAACGTTTTTCAAAAAAAAATTTGCAATTTATACAAAGTCTTTTTGATGAAACGAGATTATTGACGCTGCCGAACGGCTTCATACATCAAGATGGCGGCAGAGACAGAGACGTTGAGAGAGTCGATGCGACCCAACATCGGAATGCGGATATGGGCATCGGCAGCTTCACGCCACTGATCAGTAAGTCCTGTGGCTTCCGTTCCCATCACGATGGCCGTCGGGCGGCGCATGTCTGTGTCGTAATAAAGTGAAGAGTCCTGAAGCTGGGCAGTCAGAATCTGGATGCCACGTTGCTTGAGAAAGGCTATGCACTCCTCTGACGTGCATGCTACACAAGGTACGCTGAAGATGCCGCCGATTGAAGAGCGGATGAGATTAGGATTGTAGAGGTCGGTCAGCGGATCGCAGACGATGACGGCATCCACCCCAGCCGCATCGGCCGAGCGAAGAATTGCGCCGAGGTTGCCCGGCTTCTCCACACGCTCGACAACCACCACGAGCGGACTTGCTCCTAACTGTAAATCGGCAAGCGATTGCTGACGGGTCCTCACTTCGGCAATGATGCCCTCAGTACTGCCACGATAGGCCACCCGTTCGTAGATATCCTTCGAGACTTCAAACAATCGGACGCCCTCGGGCAATGATGGTATCGGCTCCGTACCCACCTCGACTGACGAGCACCAGAAGACGGTATCGACCTCGTAGCCAGCCTCCATGCAATGCATCAGTTCACGACGGCCTTCCACCACAAAGAGCTCGGCCTTGCGACGCTCCGATGACTTCTGCTGGAGTTGCAGCAGTAGCTTGATTTTAGGGTTCTGTAAGCTGGTGATTTTTTCTATCATGGTTGCAAAATTACAAAGATTTTCGTGAATTCGTTCATAATTGCAGAAGTTTTTGTACCTTTGCCACAGAAATAGACAAGAATCATGACGAAAAACTACGATGTGATAGTGATTGGCGGCGGTCATGCGGGTTGCGAGGCGGCCACAGCGAGTGCTAATATGGGAGCTCAGACGCTGCTCATCACAATGGACATGAACAAGATTGCACAGATGTCGTGCAACCCAGCCGTTGGCGGTATAGCCAAGGGGCAGATTGTGCGCGAGATTGATGCCTTAGGCGGGCAGATGGGATTAGTAACTGATGCCACAGCTATCCAATTCCGAATGTTGAACCGCTCTAAGGGTCCTGCTATGTGGAGCCCTCGTGCACAATGCGACCGTGGGAAATTCATTTGGGAGTGGCGTCGAGTGCTCGATGAAACCGAGAATTTAGATATTTGGCAGGATCAAGTAGACGAGCTACTCGTCGAGTGTGTTGCGACTGAGTCGCAACCTACGGAACAGGAAAAACAAGCGAAACGGGTGGTAGGCGTGAAGACCATTTGGGGTGCTGAGTTCAGGGCACCCTGCGTGGTACTGACGGCAGGCACATTCCTCAACGGCCTGATGCACATCGGACGACGGATGGTGAAGGGCGGACGCATAGCAGAGCCAGCTGCAGAGAGATTGACGGAAAGCATCAGCCAGCACGGCATCCGTTCGGCCCGAATGAAGACAGGCACCCCTGTTCGCATAGACAAGCGGAGCATTCATTTCGAGGACATGCAACGACAAGACGGAGAGAATGACTACCATCGTTTTTCATATATCGGAGAACCGCGTCCCCTACCCCAACTACCATGCTTCGAGTGCTACACTAACCCACAGGTTCACGAGACGCTGCGCTCAGGATTAGCGGATTCACCGTTATATAACAGAAACAAAGCTCGTGACCTTCCCCGACCGCGAACAACACCTGCTCTTCTTGGAGCCGGAAGGAACCGACACCAACGAGATGTACCTGAACGGCTTCTCGTCAAGCCTGCCAATGGAAGTGCAGATAGCAGCTCTCAAACACATACCAGCATTGAGAGACGTAAGGGTTTACAGACCAGGCTACGCCATTGAATACGACTTCTTCGACCCCACGCAGTTGGAGCACACGTTGGAATCAAGGGTTATCAGCGGCCTCTTCATGGCCGGTCAGGTAAATGGCACAACGGGCTATGAGGAAGCAGGCGGGCAGGGAACCTTAGCGGGCATCAATGCAGCGCTGAAAGCTGGTTACGCAGGTTGTGACTCAGTCGCAACAAACCATACCTTTGAACTAAAGAGGGACGAGGCTTACATCGGCGTACTAGTGGACGATTTGGTGACAAAGGGGGTAGATGAACCCTATAGAATGTTTACGTCGAGGGCAGAATACAGGATACTGCTGCGGCAGGACGATGCCGACGCCCGACTGACAGAGCGCGGCTATGAGCTTGGAATAGTGAAAAGAGACCGTTATGACTGGTGGATAAAAAAGAAAAAACATATCGAAGAAATCGAGCATTTTTGCAATTCATTCGCCATCAAGCCCCGACTCATCAATGGCACTTTAGAAGCCCTCGGCTCTACCCCACTCCAGTATGGCTGCAAACTAACGGATTTGATTAGCCGTCCTGAGTTGTCGTTTGAGAAGTTGGTGGACGCCATCCCTGAACTGAAAGATGTACTGAACAGGCCGACAAATCGCCGCGAAGAAATCAGCGAAGCAGCCGAAGTGCGCATCAAATATAAAGGATATATCGAGCGTGAGAAGTTAGTAGCCGAAAAGATGCACCGTTTGGAGAACATCAGGATTCGCGGACACTTCGACTACGAAAACCTGAACGCTATTTCAACCGAAGCGCGCCAGAAGCTGATGAAGATTCAACCCGAAACTTTGGCACAGGCAAGTCGCATTCCAGGAGTCTCTCCCAGCGACATCAATGCCATGCTGGTGCTGATGGGGCGCTAATGTTTCACGTGAAACAACGATTGCCGTGTAACAGAGATAAGTAACTGAAAATGAACTATAAACAAAAAGAATTATGAACAACCAGACATTGATTGACAATCTGAGATGCATCCCAGATTTCCCACAGAAGGGCATTAACTTCCGCGACGTAACAACACTGTTCCAGAGTGCCGAGTGTATGAAAATTATGGTAGACGAACTCTACGAAATTTACAAAGACAAAGGCATCACAAAGATCGTAGGCATCGAGAGTCGTGGATTCGTGTTAGGTGCTGCCCTCGCCAGTAGATTAGGCTGCGGATTTGTAATGGCCCGTAAACCCGGCAAGTTGCCTTCAACAGTCATCAAGGAATACTATTCGAAGGAATATGGCGTTGACACTATCGAGATGCACATAGACTCCATCGACGAAAACGACGTGGTGCTCATCCATGATGACCTGCTGGCTACAGGAGGCACGGCAAAGGCCGCCTACAAACTCGTGCAGCATTTCAACCCAAAGAAGATTTATATTAACTTCATCATTGAGATTACAGATGAGGGATTACACGGTCGCGACGAGTTCGAAGACATTGATTTGACAACGCTTTTGACTATCTAATGTTTCACGTGGAACACAGAAGATGACAAAGGAAGAGAACGAGAAACGGTTGGAGTACCTGAAGGGTATTGTTAGGCGTTTGCCTGACAAGCCTGGCAGCTACCAATTCTACGATGACGAGCACACCATTATCTATGTGGGTAAGGCGAAGAACCTCAAGTCGAGGGTCTCGTCTTACTTCCATACAGAAGTGGACAGATTCAAAACCAAAGTGCTGGTATCAAAGATTCATGATATCAGCTACACGGTGGTGAATACCGAAGAGGATGCCCTGCTGTTGGAGAACTCACTCATCAAGAAATACAACCCAAGGTACAACGTCCTACTGAAAGACGGCAAGACATACCCTTCGATATGTGTTTCCAACGAGTACTTCCCACGCATCTTCAAGACGCGTACCATCAATAAGAAATGGGGCACCTACTACGGCCCCTACTCTCACCTTGGCAGCATGTATGCCGTACTGGATATAATCAAGGAACTATACCACCCGCGTACTTGCAGACAGCCCATCACAAAGGAGGGCGTTGAAACAGGGAAATACAAAGTTTGCCTGGATTATCATATTAAGAAATGTATGGGTCCCTGCGTGGGCAAGCAGAGCTATGAAGACTACCAGAAAAACATTGCCCAGGCACGTGAGATATTAAAGGGAAACACCCGTCAGGTTTTGCGCGACCTAAAGGAAGAAATGCTGCGACTAAGCGAAGAATTAAGGTTCGAGGAGGCCGAAGAAGTGAAGCGGAAATACATTGCTTTAGACGGCTTCGTCAGCAAGAGCGAAGTAGTGAGCCATACCATCGACAACGTGGATGTGTTTACAATTACGAGCGACGAAAAGATGGCCTTCATCAACTACATTCACGTCTCGAACGGCAGCATCAACCAGAGCTTCACCATAGAATATAAGAAGAAGCTAAACGAGACGGATGAGGAACTTTTACAGTTAGGCATCGTTGAGCTAAGAGAGCGTTTTGGCAGCGATGCAAAAGAGATTATTGTGCCAGAAGAGGTGAACGTAGAACTGGGAAATGTGAAGTTCACCATACCCAAATTAGGCGACAAGAAAACGTTGTTAGACTTGTCGGCGATGAACGGTAAGCAGTACAAGTTTGACCGTCTGAAACAGGCTGAAAAGCTGAATCCTGAGCAGAAGCAAGTAAGGCTGATGAAGGAGCTTCAGGAGAAGTTGCACTTGCCCACCCTACCCTATCAGATTGAGTGCTTCGACAACTCAAATATATCGGGTACGGATGCAGTTGCGGCGTGTGTGGTATTCAAGAAAATGAAGCCTTCGAAGAGCGATTATAAGCGGTATAACATCAAGACCGTTGTGGGGCCTGATGACTATGCGTCGATGAAGGAGGTGGTTTCGAGGCGGTATAACCGCCTCCTACAAGAAAACTTGGAACTGCCGGATCTGATTGTGGCCGATGGCGGTAAGGGGCAAATGGAGGTGATTCGTGAGGTGATTCAGGACGAACTACATTTGGATATTCCAATTGCCGGACTGGCCAAGAACGATCGTCATCGTACGAACGAACTGCTGTATGGGTTCCCACCGATGTCCGTCCAACTGAAGACCGACAGTGAGCTATTTCACGTGTTGACACAGCTGCAGGATGAGGTTCATAGGTTCGCCATCGAATTCCATCGAAACAAGCGTTCTAAGCGCGCTTTGGAGTCGGAGCTTGACAACATACCAGGCATCGGCCCGAAGACGCGTGACGGACTTCTAAACGGCCTGAAATCGGTTCGTAGGATTCGGGAGGCTGACGAAGCTACACTGGCTACCATTATTGGCCCTGCAAAAGCCCGTATTGTGTACGACTACTTTCATACGGGCAAAGAGCGTGATTAGTCAGGGTGGACGATTGGTTTGCAGTAAGTAAACACGCTGGATGTAAAACGGACTTTGTGACATGAGACTTTGTGACATTAAGGAGGTTCCATATATGCCGCGTGGAAAAGTGTTGGAATTGGATGTTAATATTATATAATATTATAATAATATATATTAATAATATAGTAATACTACTAGATTATTTGAGGTGTATTACAGTTCATCAAGGTGCTTAATGTCACAAAGTCAAATGTCACAAAGTAACAAAGACATTTGGTGGTTTCAAAAATAGTTCGTATCTTTGCGGCATGAGAGCAGTATTACAACGAGTGAGCCACGCCAGCGTTACCATCGAAGGCAGCGTCAAGAGCCGCATCGGACAAGGATTCCTGGTGCTGCTGGGCATATGCGACGCGGACGGAATGGAGGATGTGGAGTGGCTGGTAAAGAAGATCGCCAACCTGCGGGTGTTCGACGACGAAGCAGGGGTGATGAACCGCTCGATACAGGACGTTGGCGGCGAGATTCTGGTGGTGAGCCAATTCACGCTTTACGCCAGCTACAAGAAGGGCAACCGTCCGAGCTGGTTCCGTGCCGGCAGTCACGAGCATTCAATACCTCTGTATGAGGCGTTCTGCAAGCAACTTAGTGACCAACTGGCCAAACCAGTTGGCACAGGAGAATTTGGGGCAGATATGAAGGTGGAACTGTTGAACGACGGGCCCGTCACCATCTGTATGGACACAAAGAATAAGGAATAAACCGCTAAAATCCAATTACTTATGGCAAACATCATTAACTACACCAACCTGGGCGCGCTGATACTTTATATTATCGGGCGCGTACTGAACATGGGCATTCTTTGCTGGATAGGTCTGGCCATCATGACCCTGTCGAGCATTTGGACTATTATCCATTGGAAACAGAACGAGAAAATGTCGAACTACATCGCAGTAGCTTTTCTGATACTGGTAGGACTTAGCTTCTTGGGCATCTGATGAAGAAGTACCTGAAGGAAATAGAAATAGCAGGCATGTTGTTGTTAGCCATTGGCGTTGTCATAGCAATAACGGCAGGCTATAACTATGGTGCTTGGCCTTGCGGATTCGGAATGATTTTGTTGCTCATTCCATTCCTTTACAAGGCATTCCACTGGAAAGAATATGAGCGTGAAAACAAGCGGTATATCCTCATCATGCTCTTCTGTATTTTGTTGTTATTCATTCAAATGTTGATAAGACGATGACGATACGTGAGGCACAGGAGGCTGTAGACAGCTGGATTAAGGAATACGGCGTGCGCTACTTTTCGGAGCTGACAAACATGGCGGTTCTGACGGAGGAAGTGGGTGAATTAGCGCGTGTAATAGCCCGCAAATACGGTGACCAGAGCTTCAAGCCTGGCGAACGTGAAAACCTTGGCGAGGAAATGGCGGATGTGCTCTGGGTACTACTCTGTCTGGCCAACCAGACAGGTGTCGACCTGACCGAAGAACTGCTGAAATCTATTGATAAAAAGACTCGGCGCGATGCCCTTAGGCACATAGAGAATCCAAAACTTAAAGCATAAAACTATGACAGAAATGAACAAAATCGAAGAGGTGCTCAGTAAGTATAACCTCAAAATTTCAGATGAAGAAGTGCGCGAGACAGTTAAGAATATCAT
>CADBHI010000139.1 GCA_902794405.1 uncultured Prevotellaceae bacterium | reverse complement strand
CGAAACCGTTGTCCACCCGACTGCGTTGATAGAAAGCTAATCCTTGTGTCTCACTATAAACGCCCAATCTGATAAGCGCATCTATAGCCATATTTAGATGTTTTTCTGCTGCCATTTTATAATAACTAACGGCTACATCCATGTTTTTCTCGATACCATTACCATTTTCATATGCAACCGCTAAATTGAACAATCCAAAAGGATGGTCCATTGCTGCCGCTTTTATATAGTAAAGGACGGCCTTATCATAATCTTGAGCAACCCCATTTCCATAATAGTAAGATACTCCAAGATTTGAATATGCTTCAGCAGTACTTTTGCCAGAATCTATTATATATTTCCAGCATGTAACAGCCTGTTGCATCATCTCGCAGCGAGCAAAATCCGTTCCCATGTTGACTATGCTGTCAGCATCACCTTTTTGGGCCAACTTGTGCCATTGTTCATTATAATATGGGCAATTGGGATAATCGTTTATTACTTCGTTTATATTCATATCATTTTCCTGTTATAGTTTCAGATTCTTTATTTGTCAAATGCTGTTTCCAATTTGCTATTGCAATTGTTTTACTGGCATTTGCATAACAATATTCGCAGAGGTGAACACAGGTATTATATTCTCCAATATCCTTACTCTTCATGCATCCGCAGAATTCTCTTTGTCCTTTGTCCCTGTTATCGCCACGAGTAGCATAAGTATTATTGGGAAGAATAATTGCATCAGGCGGTAGTGGTTCAGTATCTCCAAAAATTGAAGGGCTTGGCATAGGATGTTTCTTTACATTCAGAAAATCCATAAGAATTTTGTCGTGATACGCCAGTCTTATAATCAGAGCATCATCTATACAATGATTCCTCTGAATTTTATATTGTTCCAAATTAATTTTCTCACCACATGTGGCCAATGTGTAACCCCATGACTGATTGATTTTTTCCAACCCTCTTGCCAACTCACGCATCTCATCTTCGGTCCAGTCTCTACTACAGACGCCATTCTTTTTTAAATTCGACTGTACCTTCCTATATAAGGCGATGTCAGCATAGCTAAAAACAAGCTTCTCAGTATAACCTTTCAACTGATTGCCAATATTCTCTATCTTCTCAAGAAGTATGTCAATATCAATTGTATCAGTAAGCATCAGAGGGTCAAAACGCCAAATGACGCTCCCCAAACCTAACTTGTCAACTAAACGCTTAAAGGTATCGATTCGGTATTCCAAAGACTTCACACCTTTTTCTAAACCTTCTTTAACGTAGTCATTCAATGTGTATTGGATATAGCACCCTATACCCCTTTCTTTCAGTTCATCTAAATGGGCGAGAAGTGGGGATGGCTCTTTTGACCAAAATACGATGAAGCGAGTGTTCTTATATGACACATACGCTTTAACGCCATTAAATGGATTTGTCCATGCGGAGTAACCAACTTTCAAACGATGAAAGAACCAATCTGCATAAAAAGCAGGAATATCTGTACTCCTACTTGCAGATACGATTACTGGAACCTGCATCTGTACAAGTTCACCGTTCTCTCGCGGTTGTAATTCCTTATTCCAGTTAGCCATTAATATTATAGTAGATTATGAAAGATACAATAACACCTATATGGATGAACAACAACTTTTCTCTTCTTATGCGACTTCTGAATGAGATAACTGAGTATGATTTCCATTGTCTCACGTTTCTGCTATCGTGGAGTGTCGAAAAAAATAATAAGTCAATTATTATACTAATTGGCATTCACATTTTCAATATGCCGCAGAGACTGCTGATTGTCATCTGTTGATCCATTTACCCCACCTCCGATTGCGGGCTTCGTTCTGAGAACGTTGGCAAAGATAAGTAATATTTCTGAAACTTCCAAGAAAAAGCACAAAAAATTGTTGCGAAGCTTTTGATGGGCTACGGAGGATAGTCGGAATCACGATTCTACACACATGCATCACATTCTTTCAAATTTAAGATGTAAAATATTGGCAAAGTTACACTTTTCCATTTAACAAATTAATTATCAGAATATTACAGAGGTGGAACTTGTTCTCAAAGTTCCACCAAGTTCCACCTTACTTTTTGCCCCGTCCAAACCACGCTGAAAGGCTGATAAACACAGGGGATTTGGCTAATCATGCAAAAGTAAAACAAGTTGTTTTACCTTGCTAAATGGCTGGTAAAATGATGCTTTGCCCAGACTAAACTGAAGTAAAACAACTTGTTTTACTTTCTTAGTTACGAAACCTATTTTCCTTTCGACGGCATCAACGCCGTCGAAAGGCCGCAGTAAACGATGACGGACAACCGCCCGATGATGACACTTTTCCAAATTTTAGCCAAAAATAGCCCCCAAAAGTGGAACTTTAGAAATAAGATGCACTTCTACAACTACCTGTAAATCAAAATGTTATATCAAAAAGTGGAACTTTCGTCATTTTTAGCAAAAAAAATTTGAGAGCATAAAAGATGTCAGTCAACTACCCCATGACAGCCTTGAACGTGGGGGGCTTTTATCCTTCCCACGCAATAAATGGCGGGAAAATGCGTTATAATAAGGTATGCGACGTATTGTCATCCTATTATATATGGTAGTGGCTGCCGTGCTCCTGACGGGGTGCGGTGCCGATTCCGCCATGAAGAAAGGCGACAAGTTCTATGCCTTAGGCGAATACTATGACGCAGCCAATCAGTATAAGAAAGCATACGCCAAGACTCCTACCAAGGAACGGAAACTACGTGGCGAAAGGGCTGTGAAGATGGCCGACTGCTACCGTCGCATCAACAACACACAACGGGCTATAGCGGCCTACAACAACGTGGTGCGCTATAAGCAGCAGGATTCGCTGATGCTGTACCACTTAGGCCAACAGCTGATGAAGAACGGCGACTATCGTAGTGCCGAGAAAACGTTTCAGACGGTGATTGACAGCCTGCAATACACAGACAGCCCTTTGATGCCATTAGCCGAGGAGGGTCTGAAGTCGGCACAAGCGGCTCCTGGACTGAGAAAGGAGGGTTCGAAATATACGATTAAACGCGAAGACAACTTCAACTCGCGCCGATCAGACTTCTCACCCATGCTCTGTGGCGATGCCTACGACCAGCTGTACTTCACGTCGACACGCAACCAGGCTCAGGGCGACGAGCTGAGCGGCATCACGGGTACAAAGCCGTCTGACATATTCTTTGCACAGAAAGACGACAAGGGCAAGTGGGGCAAGGTGCAGACCATTGACTCGGAACTGAACTCCGCCTTCGACGAGGGTGCATGCTGCTTTAGCTCTGACGGACGAACCATGTACCTGACACAATGCAAGACCGACCCTTCCTACCCTCGCTACGCCGTCATCGTCAAATCACAGCGTAACGACGCTTCATGGAGCAAGCCCACGGAACTGCTGATTGCCAAAGACACACTCTCGACGTTTGCACACCCAGCAGTATCGCCCGACGATCAGTGGCTCTACTTCGTCAGCGACATGGCTGGCGGCATGGGTGGCTACGACATCTGGCGCGCCTCATTGCTGACCAACGGTTCGATAGGCGTTGTCGAGAACTTAGGCTCGCCCATCAATACAGCAGGTAACGAGATGTTCCCCACTTTCCGTCCCAATGGCGACCTCTACTTCTCGAGCGACGGGCACCCAGGCTTTGGCGGACTCGACATCTTTATTGCGAAACCAGTTAGTGATGAGATATTCGCAATTAGCGATGATGACAACTCGTTGCTCACCACTCATTACCAGTTAGAGCATCCTGGATTCCCGCTCAACTCTCAGGGCGATGACTTCGGCATGACATTCGAGGGGCTGCACAACCGCGGCTACTTTTCCAGCAACAGAGGTGATGCCCGAGGCTGGGATCACATCTACTCGTTCTCAAAGGCGGAAGTACTGGTGACCGTCAAGGGCTGGGTCTACGAGATGGACGGCTATGAACTGCCTGCCGCACAGGTCTATATGGTTGGCAACGACGGCACCAACCAGAAGCTGAGTGTCAAGGGCGACGGTTCGTTCACACAGGAAATACAGACTGGCGTAGACTACGTACTATTAGGCACCTGCAAGGGCTACCTGAACCACAAACAGGAACTGCGCATCGACACGGCTACCGTTTCGAACGAATACGTGCTGCAGTTCCCGTTGGCCAACATCTCGGCACCTGTACTCATCGAGAATATCTTCTATGACTTTGACAAGGCCACGCTTCGACCTGAGTCAGCAACGGCGCTCGACCAGTTAGTAAAGATGCTGAACGACAACCCGCACATCACCATCGAACTGTCGGCACATACCGACTTCAAAGGTTCCAGCGAATACAATGAACGGCTCTCGCAGCGACGCGCCGAGTCGGTGGTGAACTACCTGATAGACCACGGCATTGCCGCAGACCGTCTGACTCCCAAGGGCTACGGTGAAGGGAAGCCAAAGACCATCAAGCGCAAGGCTGCCGAACGCTATCCCTTCCTGAAAGAAGGTGACGTGCTGACCGAAGAGTTTGTCACGGCCCTGAAGGACGAGGAGCAGCAGGAACAGTGCAACCAGATGAACCGCCGTACGGAGTTTATCGTACTAAGAACCACCTACGGCATGTTCGACGAGGAAGGTCGGCTGAAGAATCCGCCCCAGCCTAAAGAACAGCCAGCAGACAACGCTGAGGATGAAGACGACGGTTTCGACTTTTAGCACAGGAAATGATAAAGATTATTAATTTTTCTCTTTCACTTTTCGCTTTTCGTTTAAAAATATTACCTTTGCACCCGCAAAACGCAAGGAGAGGTGCTCGAGTGGTTGAAGAGGCACGCCTGGAAAGCGTGTAGCCGGCAAAACTGGCTCGCAGGTTCGAATCCTGTTCTCTCCGCTTCCTAATTAAGAAACCCACTGAGAATCAGCGGGTTTTATTTTTCTCTCCTTTAGAGGTTCCGTTATAATACAAATATGGAGACAAGAGTATTACGAGAAATTACACCTTTGGGGGAACATGATTTCATGTATGTTGCCGATCGTCACAAGAAGGAGTTCGACTATCCTATCCATTGTCACGACATCATGGAGTTGAACTTCGTGGAGAATGCGGCTGGTGCCCGTCGTGTGGTGGGCGACAGCAGCGAAGTAATTGGCGACTGCGACCTCGTGCTTATCACCAGCAGCGATTTGGAACATGTCTGGGAACAGCACGAATGCAAGAGTGATGACATCCATGAGGTGACAGTACAGTTCTACATCCACTTC
>CADBHI010000138.1 GCA_902794405.1 uncultured Prevotellaceae bacterium | reverse complement strand
AGCGTGATGGCTATGGTATTCGGTAACATGGGCGACACCTCTGCTACTGGTGTATGCTTCAGCCGTGACGCCGCCAATGGTGAGAACCTGTTCAATGGTGAGTATCTCGTCAACGCTCAGGGTGAGGACGTTGTGGCTGGTATTCGTACCCCGCAGCAGATCACCAAGATCGGCTCTCAGCGCTGGGCTGAGCGCGCTGGCATCTCTGAGGAGGAGCGCTTGGCCAAGTATCCTTCTATGGAGGAAGCAATGCCTGAGACATACGCTCAGCTTAACCAGATTCAGGAGAACCTTGAGAACCACTATCACGATATGCAGGATATGGAGTTCACCGTTCAGGAGGGCAAGCTGTGGTTCCTCCAGACTCGTAACGGTAAGCGTACTGGTGCTGCTATGGTGAAGATTGCCATCGACCTGCTCCACGAGGGTATGATCGACGAGAAGACCGCCATCATGCGCTGCGAGCCCCAGAAGCTCGACGAGCTGCTGCACCCTGTATTCGACAAGAAGGCCCTCTCTGCCGCTAAGGTCATTGCTCAGGGTCTGCCCGCATCTCCTGGTGCTGCCTGTGGTCAGATTGTATTCCACGCTGGTGGTATGACCTCTCACGCTGCCGTTGTGGCTCGTGGTATGGGTAAGTGCTGCGTATCGGGTGTAGGTGCTCTGAACGTGAGCTATAAGGACAAGACCGTTGAGATCGACGGCGTTGTATATAAGGAGGGTGACTACATCTCTCTGAATGGTACCACTGGTCAGGTTTACGCTGGCGAGGTACCCACCAAGGCTGCTGAGCTTTCTGGTGACTTCAAGGAGCTGATGGACCTTTGCGACAAGTACACCAAGCTGCAGGTTCGTACCAATGCTGATACACCTCGTGATGCTCAGCTCGCTCGCGAGTTCGGCGCAAAGGGTATCGGTCTGACACGTACTGAGCACATGTTCTTCGAGGACAAGAAGATCATCGCTATGCGTGAGATGATTCTGGCCGATAGCGTTGCCGGACGTGAGAAGGCTCTTGCCAAGCTGTTGCCTTACCAGAAGTCTGACTTCAAGGGCATCCTCGAGGCTATGGACGGTCTGCCCGTCAACATCCGTCTGCTCGATCCTCCTCTCCACGAGTTCGTTCCCCACGATCTGGCTGGTCAGGAGACGATGGCCAAGGAGATGGGCGTCAGCGTAGAGGATATCAAGCGTCGTGTTGACTCACTGGCTGAGAACAACCCAATGCTGGGTCACCGTGGTTGCCGTCTGGGCATCACCTTCCCTGAGATCACCGCTATGCAGACCAAGGCTATCCTTGGTGCAGCTTGCGAGCTGAAGAAGGAGGGTAAGAACCCAATGCCAGAGATCATGGTTCCGCTGATTGGTACCATGTACGAGCTGAAGCAGCAGAAGGAAGTGATCCAGAGCGCTGCCAAGGAGGTATTCGCTGCTGAGGGTATCGAGGTTGAGTTCGAGATTGGTACGATGATCGAGATTCCTCGTGCTGCCCTGACCGCCGACCGTATCGCTGAGGAGGCTCAGTACTTCTCATTCGGTACCAACGACCTGACTCAGATGACCTTCGGCTACAGCCGCGACGACATTGCTTCGTTCCTGCCTGTATACCTCGACAAGAAGATCCTGAAGGTTGACCCGTTCCAGGTACTCGACCAGAAGGGTGTTGGCCGCCTCATCAAGTTCGCTGTGAAGGAAGGCCGCGAGGTACGTCCTGACCTCCGCTGCGGTATCTGCGGTGAGCACGGTGGTGAGCCCAGCTCTGTGAAGTTCTGCGCTAAGATTGGCATGAACTACGCATCTTGCTCTCCCTTCCGTGTGCCCATCGCACGTCTCGCTGCCGCACAGGCTGCTGTCGAGGAATAATCGAAAGATGCTGAAAATTAGTGAGATACGAGGCAAGTACTTGGCAAACAGGTACTTGCCTCGCTTCTTTTCTGCACGTTCTGCACATTCTAAAAGCAGTCCATGACGGGTTTGTTTTACACTCCTAAAAAAAGAGCTGACATTAGTTTGTCAGCTCTTTGTTTTCGTTTTCGTCTTTCGTCTTTCGTACGAAGTTTTCGCCTTATCGACGAAAACTGTGACAATGTAACAAAAAAAGTACGTAGAAGACTTTATGCTTAATTACATCAATATGATGGAATAACTATCTTTGCCACAAGAGATTTCTGACAATTAAGAATTAAAAATGAAAAATAAAAATTAAGAATGAAAATGAAAAATTGAAAATGGGGAGTAAGCCCTGCGTGGGCTTCTCCCCTTTTTTCTTTTTATCGCTACGCGAGAAATATTTATTTAGAAAGTGGTTAAGTAAGATTATCTATATAAAAAAACAAAAAGTCCATAACCAGTATCAGTTTTCTTTCGTACCTTTGCACTTGGATTAATAGATTCCCTAAAGCAATGACAAAGAAACGACTGATAGGACTGGTAATGTTTGTGCTGCCCTTGATGGCCAGTGCACAGCAGGTGTTGGATTTAAGTGGAGCCTGGCAGGTCTCCATTGGTGACGAACCGCAAACAATCATTTTGCCCAATACGCTCGACGGTGCAGGCATCGGTGAGAGGAATACCCTTGAGCCGATGTTGCAGAAACCCCAGCTGTCGAGGCTTACCCGCAAGCATTCGTTTATCGGCGAGGCTGTCTATCAGCGGGAGATAACAGTGCCCAAGGACATGGCGGGCAAGCCGCTGGAGCTCTCGCTGGAGCGCGTGATGTGGCGCAGCCGGGTGGCTGTCGATGGCCGTGACCTCGGACAGACACAGGAGAGTCTGGTCTCGCCACACTTATTTAATATAGAAGACGGACTGACGGAGGGTCGCCATACGTTGACACTGACCATCGACAATCGCAAGTTGCATAATATCTCTGTTGACAACCTTGCCCACAGCTATACCAATGATACGCAGATCATGTGGAACGGTGTATTGGGGAACATGGAACTGCGCATGAGGCCAGCCATCGCGGATATGCAGGTGTATCCTGACATCGACAAGCAGCGGATATGCGTGAAGGTAGATGCCGATAAGCCTGTATTTACGCTTGACGGCAGGGAAGTGAAACCTGAGAAGGGGGCTGACGGGCTGTACGTGCTTCCCATACGGGACATGAAGTTGTGGAGTGAGTTTATGCCACATCTCTATACGCTGAATATAGAGGAGAGAGGAGAGAGGAGAGGGGAGAGAGGGCAGCAGAGAACTGTGACTTTCGGTATGCGGAAATTCTCTGCGGAGGGTAATCGGCTGCTTATCAACGGACGGCCTACTTTTCTGCGGGGTACGCTGGAGTGCTGCGTCTTTCCATTGACTGGCACTCCGCCTACGGACGAACGGGGCTGGATGAAAGTCTTTACGACAGCTCGCGAATATGGGCTGAACCATCTGCGCTTCCACTCCTGGTGCCCGCCAGAGGCAGCCTTCCGGGTGGCCGACAAGATGGGCTTCTACTGCCAGGTGGAACTGCCTAACTGGAGCCTGACGGTGAATTCGGACTCGGCTACGGCCCGTTTCCTCTATCAGGAGGCTGACAATATCCTGCGTCATTACGGCAATCACCCTTCACTCTGCATCGTGAGTTGCGGCAACGAACTACAGCCAGACTTCGGGTTCCTGAACGGGCTGACAAGGCACATGAAGGAGCAGGACCCACGACATCTCTATACCACTTCGACCTTTACCTTTGAGAAGGGGCACGGCAAGCATCAGGAGCCAGAGGATCAGCTCTTCATCACGCAGTGGACAGACCACGGATGGGTGAGAGGACAAGGGGTATTCGACGAACGGGTGCCCGACTTCAAGAGCGACTATCGCGAGGCTGCACGGGACATCACCGTGCCGCTGGTGTCGCATGAGATTGGTCAGTATAGTGTCTATCCCAACATCAGGGAGATTGATAAATACACGGGGGTGCTGGATCCCCTGAACTTCAAGGCTATTCGCAACGATCTGACACAGAAAGGTCTGCTCCATAAGGCTGATGACTATCTGAAGGCATCGGGGCGGCTGGCGGCTATACTCTACAAGGAAGAGATAGAACGGGCGATGAAGACGCCGCAGCAGAGCGGATTCCAGCTGCTGGACCTGCACGACTTCCCCGGACAGGGAACGGCGCTGGTGGGTCTGCTCGATGCTTTCTGGGATTCGAAGGGCCTCATTGAACCGCAACGCTTCCGTGAGTTCTGTGCGCCCGTGGTGCCTCTGGCGCGGTTTGACAAGGCCGTCTGGCGGGCGAATGAGACTTTCAAGGCTCATATTGACATCGCCAACTATGGCGCAGAGACGTACGGGGCTGACCAGCTCAGATGGGCATTGACCGACGGTGACGGGCAGGTGTATGCAGAAGGTACTGGAGACGAGGTAAACGTAGTGCTGGACAGGACAGAACGGGCCAGACGGATGGAGCTGGTGGCCTCTATCGCTGACAGCCCATGGTGCAACCGCTGGAGCATCTGGGTTTATCCGGAAGTGATGATGCCGACTGCTAAGGATCTTGTGGTGACGCCAAGTCTGGACGAGGCACTGAAGGCCCTGAAGAAAGGCAAGACCGTGCTTCTGTCACCCAAGACAGCTAACGTAAAGGGACTAGAGGGGAAGTTCCTGCCCGTATTCTGGAGTCCAGTTCACTTCCCGAAGCAAGCTGGTACGATGGGGCTGCTCTGCAACCCGAAGCATCCTGCACTGGCCGACTTCCCTACAGAGATGAACAGCGACTGGCAGTGGTGGAACCTCGTGAAGCGTAGCCGCGTGATGGTGATTGACTCGATTCCCGCTGTGACGCCCATTGTGGAGAGTGTGGATAATTTCGTGAACAACCGTCGGCTGGCCCAGATCTTCGAGGCCAAGGTCGGCAAGGGCCGTCTGATCATGAGCAGCATCGACCTGCTCACGGACGGGGAGCTGCCGGAAATCAGGCAGATGCGCTACAGCCTGACGAACTATATGCTGGGCAAGGACTTCCAGCCGGCTGCTACGATGACGGAAGCTGACCTGCGAAGCCTCTGGCTGGAAAAGGCCGTCGAGCAGAAGACTGGCGCCACCTCTATCTACGACTGACTTATGACTTGACCTGCTTCTGATAGTCGCTTGGGTTGACGTGGAACTCGTCTTTGAAACACTTGCGAAAATAGCTTTGCGAACTCATGCTGACCATATAGCCAACTTCGCTGATGGTGTATCTGCCAGTCAGCAGAAGTTGCTCGGCATAGTGCATCTTGTATTTCCTGACATATTCGTATGCCACAGGGACAGGTGACTGACATCTAATCTCTAACTGACAAATATTTCCTACCCATTCATAACTAATGCTCTCTTATGGTGTAAGTAAATCGTTCTATATCTTTTATGCCCATTTGTTGTAGTTATTCTGCAAGAAAAACGTGCAAAATGAGTGTAAAGTCAGAAGAAATTGCTAACTTTGCAAACAAAGTTTGCAGAACGTGTCTTTGGAGGCTGTTTCTTCGGAGCATGTGAAGCATTGAAAGTTAAGGATTGTGAGACGTAATGTCGAGCAATTTAGTGTAAAACAAAAATAGAAATAATAACATAAAAATGAAAATTCTGCTCCCAAAACACGTCGCGAGCGTGTAAAAACGTGCAGAATGTGTCGGATTTAAGGTGCCAGTACTTTACACTAAACCTGTAAGTAGCTGATTATCAGCATCCGTTAGCCGCCGCGCAGGCTGCTGTTGAAGAGTAATAAAACTCTCCGATATACAAAAAGGGACCTGTCCGTTTGGGCAGGTCCCTTTTTTATAAGATTATAAATTATTTCGGTTGAAGACTTAAAGATGTTTGGTGCAGTAGCGACTGAAATAGGAAAGAGTTGTGAAATTCATAAGTTCTGCTATCTGGGTGAGGGACAGGCGTTCATCATTCAGATAGTCCTTTAATATAGGTATGGTATGGCGGTCAATGTATGAGGTGACACGATGTCCTGTCACGCGCTTAATGGTGGCAGACAACTACGCAGTAGGAAACATTGAGGTAGGTAACACGAAGATTGTGGCAGACTACATCACAGAAGTGACAGGTGCAGAGCAGTTTGAAATCGTTACCCACAAGTACGACGGCATGGCTTATACACCACTCATCAATCTGGCAAAGGAAGAAGTTAAAAACGGTGAGTTGCCTGAATATGAAGGCGACATCGACCTAAATAAATACGACACTGTGTTTATCGGTGGCCCCGTATGGTGGGGCACCTATCCCAAATACGACACTGTGTTTATCGGTGGCCCCGTATGGTGGGGCACTTATCCTCAAGTAATGTTTACCTTCTTCAAGAAGCATGTTAATGACCTGAAGGGAAAGACCGTCATTCCTTTTACCACTCACGAAGGTTCTGGATTGGCCAACTGTGTAGAGGATGTGAAGGATGCATTCCCTGGTGCAGATGTTACAAAGGGATTCAGCATCTATGGTCACGAAGTGCGTACGGAAAAGAAAAAGGTCGAGAAGTGGTTGAATGGTTTAGGATATTAACGACGAATAATATGGAATACATAAAACTATACAATGGTGTTCAGATGCCGA
>CADBHI010000137.1 GCA_902794405.1 uncultured Prevotellaceae bacterium | reverse complement strand
CGTGGACTTACGGGGAGCAGGCTCCGTCTGCTTCACGGGCGTCGGAACCGCTGGTTTCTCAGCGTTCTTCCTCTCTGCCGCCTCCTTAATCCTCAATAGTCGCAGATATGCATCGTCATCATCCGACTGCGATGGCCTCGACGGTCTTCGTCCACCCGTATTTCTCGGCGATGATGTTCGCAGCCGAACAGATAGTTGATAGCGTTCTATTGCCCCATTATGAAGAAGAAAACAGCCCATTTCGACAAATAATATATAAAAGGTATGCACAAATTGGTACGAATATCAAAAATTCTTTGTAACTTTGTCGCCGCAAACAAGCAAAACAGGAAAGTATATGATTACGACTGCAACAAGAAAGACAATGCCTGACACGTTCACGCTGACTGTGCCGAAGGCCGACGTAAGCTTCTTCAAGACGATGGCCAAGAAGATGGGGTGGACGGTGGAGCGCAAGAAGGCTGCAAAGCCCCGCCTCTACGACCCTGAGACGGGCGACTACCTGAACGACGCGACCATGAAGGTCATAGAGAACGCCCGCAAGGGAAAGGATGTCATAGAGGTAGGTTCGATGGACGATTACTTGAAGTTGGTCAACAATCTCTAACGAGCGATGGCAAAGTTCTCACTCAAACTCACCAAGCGCTACCTGCGCGACCTGAAGCTGGCCCGCAAGCGCGGCATGGACGAAAGCCTGCTCAACGAGATTATCGGCAAGCTGCTCAACGACGAGCCGTTGCCCGCCAAGAACCACGACCACCAGCTGCACGGCGACTACGAGGGCTACCGCGAGTGCCACATCACGCCTGACTGGCTGCTCATCTACATCAAGGACACCGACATCAAGATTATCTCACTATCGCGGACGGGTACGCACTCCGACCTGTTCAGCAAGAAAAATAAACAGAAAGCAAAATGAGCGGATAGACCGACAGACATACGGAACGACATAAGGAAGCGTTGACTTTTTGATTCTTATTCCAGAAATTTCGCCAAAATATCTACCGAGAAGAGAAGAGTTGATGCTCGCGTTTAGGCGCGGGCTGAGACTTTATCTGGTAGAACGGCGTTTGGCGATGCCTCTGGAATGGATAGGAATCAGTTCCGCGTCATTTCTATGTCCGATTAGATAGTTTGATGACTTCAACCGTCAATATCTCCACGATACCAACGTATATAAAAGGAAATTTCTTAATAAAAGCAATAATGAACAAGCATACATTCATTAACATTATCTTCGCCGTCGTTGCAATACTCTTCGGCGCTCCATCTGCTTACGCCGACATCGTGAAGGGGCGCGTGGTAGATGCTGAGACGAAGGAACCGTTGCCTGATGCCTCGGTAACGCTGACGCAGAAATACGATATGGGGTCATCAACGGCATGGGGCAAGGCTGACTCATTGGGCGTGTTCTATCTGCATGCCGATGGGAAGTGTACCATCGAGGCATCGATGCTTGGCTACTACTCGAAGTCGAAGACGGTATTGGCTTTCAGTGACAGTCGAAAAGACACGCTTGACATCGGCGATATTGAGCTAAAAATGTCGCCGCAGATGCTGAAGATGGTAGAGGTGACGGGACGCGCCCGCCGCTTCACCGTGCGAGGCGACACCATTGTGTTCCATCCCGAGGCGTTCCACCTGCAAGAGGGCGCTCGCCTTGACGAACTTATCAGGAAACTGCCGGGCGTGGAGGTTGATAACGAAGGAAGGATGTCGTGGAACGGCAAGCCCATCCGTCTGACCATGGACGGCGAGAGCATGCTGGGCGGCGACCAGCTGATGAGTCAGCTGCCCGCCGAGGCTGTGCAGGACATCAAGGCGTACAATAAGGCATCGGAGTTCTCGGAGCGTACAGGCCGTGACGACGGCACACAGGACATGGTGCTCGACCTTACCATCAAGCCTGGCTTCCTCGACCGCTGGTATGGCGACGTGAAGGCGGGCTATCAGACGCCAGAATACTACGAGGGCGAGGTGACGATGAACCGCCTGTCGAAGACCGACCCCATGATGGTGTTCGCCAATGCCAACAACATAGACAAGCGTTTACGCAAGAGAATGAACGGATGGAGCGGCAGCTGGGGCAGCGGCTACGGACAGGAGCAGGGCGGTGCTGCCGGCTATCAACACAAGTGGAACAAGAAGGAGGGCACGCAGGAGATGAAAAGCCAGTATAGCATCACGGGCCGCCTGGTGCATGATGACAACTGGGACACATCGCACGAAGAGACAGAGAACTATCTGCCAAATACTGCCGCCACGCTCACCAGCAGCGAGCAGTATTATCGAAGTCACAAGCTGAACCCCAATTTGAACCTCGACCTGCGCTGGGCCAGAGACTCGCTGAACACATTCAGCCTCCGTGCCACCGTAGACCACAACAAGAGGCATTCGCACAGTCGCCAGACTATAGAGCAGAGCGAAGCCCAAGGCTCCGATGTCCCCTATGCAGCGACACTGTCGCAACTCAACAGCACTCATAACGAAGGCCACTCTACCGAACTCAGCACCTCCGCTGGCTGGGAGCACTACGTGAAGGACGGCTCGCTCGGAGCCAGCATCTCGCTGAACTACAGCGACAGCAAGACCGACAGTTGGACCGACCGCACTGTCAAGTCGCATATCGCCACGCTCGCGTCTTCCCAATTGAGCCAGTTCTCCACTTCGCCCAGCTCCCGCCTGTCCATGGATGCAGAAGTCCATCACGCCCGCTGGCTCACGAAGAAATGGATGATGGCTGCGCAATACAAATATCATAAGGCCAGCAACCATGAAGACCGCGAATTCTTGACCAACGATATAGCCGACGCAGCCAATAGCTACCGTAACAGACTCTCCAACAACAACCACATCTTGCGCATCGACCAGACCGTCAACCTTGCGCCCTTACAACTCATGCCAAGCGTCTCCGTCAATTGGAGACGCGAACATCAGGACTATCGGCGCGGACTGCTTGACACCGCCGCCGTGCGCCACTCCTTCCTCGTTGCCCCGTCGATTCGTGCCACGCTGAAACTCAGCAAGACCGTCGGTTTCGAAATGAACTACAGCTTCCGTACCAGTCGGCCGCAAATCCTACAGACCATCGGCTACCGCGACCTCACCGACCCGCTCTACATCACCGAGGGAAACCCCAGCCTGAAAGATACGCATAGCCACAACGTAAAAATCGCGTACAACATGGTGCTCGCCCGCAGCCAGACATCGCTCAGTGCCAGCGTAGCCTATAATACCAGCGACCGCGACCATGTGACGGCTCTCAGCTATAATCCATCTACTGCCGTCTATGTCAGTCGTACGGAAAATATACGAGGCAGCTACACATGGGAATATCGTATCAATATAGACCAAGCCCTCGGCGAAATGTTCCGCTTGGAGAACGACTTCCGACTCAACACTGGGCAGCACTACGGCTACCTGACTCTGCTACCCACGCAGACCGAGCGGACGTTGAACCGCCAGACCAACTTTCACCCAAAAGACAAGATCACCCTGTCTTATGACAAGAACTGGCTCAAGGCATCCGTGTTCGCCAAGATTGAGGCCGACCGTCTGCGCTTCTCTGCTTCGCCTGAGCAGAACACCACACTGTGGGACAACAGCTTCGGCTTCAACGGCGAGGCAACATGGGGTAAGTTTGTCTTCGAGACCGACCTCACCGAGACCACGCGCAGAGGTTATGCGGCTCGGTCGATGAACCGCAACCTGCTGCTTTGGAACGCCGCCGTGACATGGAAGATACTGAAGAACAAGGCTCGCCTAAAACTGGAGTTCGAGGACATCCTGAACAACCAGGACAACTACCGCAGCGAACGCTCCGCCTATCAGCACAGCACCTCGTGGGAGGACTTCCGCCATCACTACGTCAACATCAGCTTCACATATCATTTGGACGCGAAGAAAAAAGACTGAAAACATACCTGTATCTATGAACATTCCGCCCCGCCGACCGCGTTTCAGCCGCTGGCGGGGCGGGATTTTATATGTAGAAGTGACATTCCACCTCTGAAACGGGCTTCCGTCATGGTGACAGGTTACAGTGACAGGGGACAGGTTCGTGTCACATTTGCCCAGCGTGTCATCGCCAAGATAGAGGTATCCTCAGAGGGAACAAACATCCGGTTTGTCGTGACCAAGAACAGGAACAACTCGGAAGAGACCATCTACAAGCGGTACTGCGTACGTGGTGAGATGGAACTGTGGATAAGGGACCTGAAGTATTTCAAGGCAGACCGCATGTCGTGCAACTTATACCGTGCCAACTACTTCCGCCTGTTCCTCTATGGGGCAGCCTTTGTCCTTGCACATAGGATGAAGCACACCGTGTTCAAAGGTACTGAGGTGGAGCGATTCAGCATGGACTCCATCATCAGGCGTATCATGCTCAGCGCAGTACATATAGTGGAAAAGAAAACATACATCAAAATCAGTTTCTCGCCTCACCACAGGCATCGGGAAGAGCTGGAGGCAGCACTGACAAGAATGGCTGCATAACCGGACTACAGCACTACAATCATGGCATAAGGAAACGTCCTCAAGCAAGGACGGAAGCCTTTGTGTCCATATGCCATAATCCATGCTGTAAATGAAGCTGAAACGCTATGCTGAATTCAAAAAACTTATCATAACACATCGTAACCCGGCAAAATCCTGTCGCGTGAGGCTAATGCCATAAGATAAACAACTACAAATCAGAGATGAGAAAACCTCTATGAATTATACAGGCTAAGAATGCTAAAACATTTCGGGAGGCCGCCGCAGAATAGCCAGCATCGGCCTCACGAATCTCTTTTCCTCACGATATTTGAAGGTTTCCACTTCTCAGGCACTTCGTAACGCTTGGTGCCGTCGGTCACCACATCGGGCATGATGGCATCGCGGAAGCGGCGTTCGTTCTTATACATAAGATTTGCTGTATCTTATCCACTTTCGATTTCCTCAATAATCGTTTTTCGCCCCATAAATGAAAAAGTTTCCGAAAAGTTTGGTGGTTAGGGATAATATGCCTATCTTTGCAGCACGAAATCCCCCTCGGGTGGAAAATACCGAGGCCCGCCCGCCCCTAAAAAGGTGGGCTTATTTTTTAGGACTAAAGCAAACAAGATATGGACAAGCAGAAGGTCATTGTGTATGTGGACGGCTTCAATTTCTACTACGGGCTGCGTAAGAACCGCTGGCGCAAGTATTACTGGTTGGATATGGTGCGGCTGTTTGAGTCGTTCATGCGGCTGAATCAGGAGCTGGTGGCAGTGAAGTATTTCTCTGCGCGTGTGGAGGACGATGGGAAGAGCCTGCGGCAGAACGCTTTCTTCCAGGCCAACCAGATGAACCCGAAGTTTAAGCTGATTCTGGGGAAGTACCTGCGGAAGACGTTCAAGTGCAAGGAGTGCGGTTTCCTGAACGACACTTACGAGGAGAAGGAGTCGGACGTGAGGATTGCCACGCAGGTCGTGGCCGATGCCTTCCGCAAGAAC
>CADBHI010000136.1 GCA_902794405.1 uncultured Prevotellaceae bacterium | reverse complement strand
CTCATATCCTTTCCATTTCTCGCCATCAATCATGTAGGAATCTTCACCTGTAATCTTGAAACCTACTGACTGATAGCATTTAAGGGCAGAAGGATTATCCTCAAAAACTCCCAAAGTAATGGTTTTTACGCCCATCTGATTACATGCATGATCGATGGCAAGTTGGAGAAGTCGCCTGCCATATCCTATGCCTCGTTTCGTGTCATCAACAATGATGAAGCCGAAACGGATGATGGATTTATCTGCACTCGGATAGCGCAGCAGAATGTGTCCGACGATCTCTTCTCCATCAACCATAGTCATAGGGAAGAGGTTGTCGCCTTCATATTGTGCTATCATATCCGAAGGTTGAGCAGGATAATCCTTATATCGGTCGGCACTCCAAAGCCGGAAGGCATGCTTGTCCTTGCACCAGCTCAGAATGGTTTCTGCATCGTTGATGCTAAATGGTCGAAGTGTCATGAAATCTTGCATCTTTCTTATCTTTATTTGTTTTCATACTCGTTCCGTCTGATGAAATGTCCCTCTTGTATGGCTGCAAACGTGGCGACAGTTGCAGCGATTGCGATGGGTATAGCGGATGTAAATGCTGTCGGAACTGCAATGAATAGCAGAAATCCAGTTGCCTTGTTCGCTGTGGTGTGAGGGAAACAGCAGCGTCCGTATATCACAAGTGCCGAAAGCTGATTAACGATTTTGATCGCAACAATTGCTCCTGCCCACAGCCATAGCCATTGCGGCAGGTCGAGTATCGGCAGGAGTAAAGGGCACAAACACGCTACGAAGCAGATGTCTGCCAAACTATCCAGCCAAGCTCCCGTCCTGGTGACGCACTTCAGTTTCCGAGCCAGCCATCCGTCGGCTATATCGCTGATGCCGCAGAGTGCATAGATTATCCAAAACACCACACTCGTCACATCACAAAGGAGCAGACCTAAAGAGCCTGCAATCCTGAGTAGAGTTATGATGTTCGGCAACTGAGTCAACTTTTCAAATACTTTTTACTCAATCACAAAACTGCGTGGATAGAAATCGCTGTAGAAACGACCATCGGAGGCGGTGAATTTGAGTACGCAATAGTTCGGGTCGGTCACACCGCCGGGGTAGTACTGCTCGTCGCCCTTGCGCCAGATCATCTCCTTAGAGGCAGGGTCGGTTAGTACCTCCATCGTACCACGCAGCATCATACCCTTAAAACCTTTGGCATCGCAGAAATAGATCGAGGCCTTGGGGTTAGCCTTGTATTGAGCCACACGTATTGAGAATGTGTTGGTGGTGAAATAGAACGTCTTGATACCCTCGCGTTTACGTGGTTTCAGCATGGCCTTAGTCCAAGGAAAACCTTCTTGGTCTACTGACGAAATGTAAGCGATGGGCAGTTTGTCGGCCATCTGTACAATGAGTTCATCGCTTCATCGTTATTCACATCCAGCGTTTGGCGCCAACGCTTAAGCTGGGGAAAATACGTTTTCATCATGCCGATGTATTCCTCTTTGGTAATAGGCTGGGGCAGACCCTTGTTCACCTCATTGACAAACTGAGCACAATGCTCAATCATCTCTTCCATCGTACAATCCTGCAGGAACTTGCCATCCTTATAGCAGTACATGCAGTAATCTTTGTTCTTACTTCCGTCGGCATTCGTACCGAGGACTTGCTCTGTGAGCGGCATTCCGCAGCTCTGACAAAATTTCTGTTTCATACTATCTTTATTTGTTAAGTTTTAATCTCACATATTGATACTTGCCGCTTAGGATTCTACTACGCAGACACTTTACGGCAGGCTTGTAATAGTCTATCTCCATCGCTTCGAGGGTGCGCTTCAGTTCGTCCATCAGTTCTGGATAGAAGGTACACATGCGATAGGCGAGCTTCATGC
This sequence comes from uncultured Prevotellaceae bacterium, assembly GCA_902794405.1. Lineage (GTDB taxonomy): Bacteria > Bacteroidota > Bacteroidia > Bacteroidales > Bacteroidaceae > Prevotella. Next base: position 5,720 of record CADBHI010000136.1, on the reverse strand, counting down.
AGAGCGTCTGGATGCCAGGGAACTCCTCGATGCTGACCATGTGCTCGAAACAAAAGTCAAGGAAGTCTGTTCGCAGGTCATCCTCTACTAACGTCAGACGCTCGATGATGTTCAGCGTCAGCCGTCTGACGGATGAGTTCTCCGTCTGCATCGCCTGGTCTATCAGATCATTGAGTATCACCTGCAATTCTGACAGTTCCTTGTCGGTGGCCTTGGTCAGTCCCCACAAGGCGCTCCTCGCCACGCGATAGTCTGAATCGAAGACATACCGTCGTGCAAAGCCGAGGAAATCGCCTGCAGCCCTAACCTCTTGATATATCTCTTGCGCTCCGCCCTCGCTAAATGTCTGTCTCAGTCTTTCGCTTGTTATTGCCATAAACTTTTTATTCTTCGTATCCTAATTGTCCTGGCAGGCGAAGTTTCTCCTTCTTTGGAAAGGTGGCTTCGTAGGCTTCGAATGCCTCGGGATTCTCGTCGGCTACAAAGTATCCTTTGGGCGGGCAGTAAGTTCCCTCACGATTGCCCCAATAGCCAGGTATCAGTTCTTGAGCGAGGAAATAAGGCACTTCGGCGTCACGAGGCTCTGCGTGATAGTGAATCTTCAGCTTGCTGGCAAGGTCGAAACCTGCATGCTTGTAGAACTCGATGTTGCCCTCCATCTGCAGAAGGCCTATACCCATCTCCTTAGCTGCCTCTATCGCATACTTCAGCAACTTCAGGCCATAGCCCTTGCGCTTGTAGTCGGGATGAATGCTGATGGGGCCGAAAGTCCAAGAGGGGAAAGACCCACCCCCGTCAAGCATAATCTCTGCTTTGGAGAACATCACATGGCCGATAATCTTGTTATCCTCCTCCATCACAAAATCCAACTCAGGGATGAAGTCGGGGTTTGTTCTATACTGATTGAGCACATAATGCTCTGTGCATCCGGGGCGATAGACGTTCCAGAATGCCTCGCGTGTGAGGTTCTCAATCTCACGGAAATCTTTAGTTTGTTCTAATCTAATAGTCATTTCTTATCTTATTTATTTGTTTGACGTTGCAAAATTACGGAAAGTTGGGGATTCTGCAAAAAAATATAGATACTTCGAACGTTTTTTTGTGTATATTATTTTGATATTAAATAAAATGTTACTACATTTGCCACTGAATTATGAAGATTATCAGGTTATGGCAAAGTATATCCTTCTCATTCTTCTTCTAATGTCTGGCATGCTTCGGTCGTGGGCACAGGCGGGGATAGCCGATGACATTGTACAGCTGCAGAAACAGATGTACCAGCTCTATAACAGGGGCGACGAGGCTGAGTTCATCGACGTCACCAACCGGCTGAAGGAGGCGGCACAGAAGGCGGGCGACGAGCGCACCTTCTACAAGGCTTGGGCCAATCAGGCGCTCTACTTTGCCAACCACCAGCAGCGCAACCGCGGGCAGCTGACTGCCAAAGACATGCAGCAGTATGCCTTGAACCACGATGATAAGTTCGGCATCTACACTGGCACCCATGTGATGGGCACCATACAGACCATGATGGGCGACTATCAGGAGGGTATCCAGAACTTCAGGAAAGCCATCAGCTATCTGCACCAGCACTTCCCCAGCGAGAGCGCCGCGGCCTCGTGGATAGAGATGGCACGCATCAGCCTGACCAACCGCAAGTGCCTGGAAGCCTGTCACAATGCCGAACAGGCGCTGAAGGAACCTAACATCAGCGCGATGCACAGACTGAATGCATGGTCGGTCATCTGTCTGAGTAAGGTGGACACGGCTTACTATCATGTCAAGGACGCGGATGAATACCAGAAGGAGTTCGACTACGTGTGGGGCGAGCGCGAGAAGGCCAAGCAGGCCTACGGACACGATGACTCCAGCGGGGCCGTCATCGCAGTATGGCGCAAGATTAACGACCATCAGTACGACGAGGCCCTCGCCCTCTGCGAAAAGCTCTCGTCGCCGCTCTTCCGCAACGATATGCTCAGCCTCATCTACAAGCGCAAGGGCGACTACCGCAATGCCTACTTCATGCAGCAGAGATACTGGGAGATGCGCGATTCCGTGAACAGCCGGCGCAACAACCACCTGCTGATGGAGATGACGGCCGCGATGGACCTTGGCCGCGTGGAACTGGAGGCCAAGGAGCTGAAGCTGCACAACCAGCAGATGCAGCTGGACATGGCCGCCGACGAGCTGGAGCACAAGCAGCTGGAGGAGGAGGCGCTGATGCTGACGCTGAAGAACCGCGACGCCGAACTGGCCAACGCAACCATGCGTCTGGAGAATGACAGTCTGGAGGCCCACAACAAGAACCTGAAGCTGAGCGAATACCAGTCGAAGATTGCCGCCCAGGAACACAAAGAGCACGCCCAGCGCATACTGATAGCCGCCGCAGGGGCCATCGCCCTGCTCGTAATCGTCTTCCTCTACTTCTACCTCTACCGCCGCCAGCTGTCAGCACGTCGGCTTAAGCATGCCTACCACCAGCTGGAGGATGCCTATGGCCAGCTGGAGGATGCTTACGGCCAGCTGGAGGAGACCACCACCGCCAAGGAGCGCATCGAGAGCGAGCTGCGCATCGCCCGCGATATTCAGATGTCGATGATACCACAGACCTTCCCTGAGCGCAGCGACCTCGACCTCTATGGGTTGATGTCTCCCGCCAAGGAAGTGGGCGGCGACCTCTACGACTTTGAAATCATCGACAATCAACTCTATTTCTGCGTTGGCGACGTCAGCGGCAAGGGCGTTCCCGCCTCTCTCTTCATGACGCAGGCCATCCGCCTCTTCCGTGCCATGGCCAAGGAACGGTGTAAACCCAGCGATATTGCCAACCGCATGAACAACGAGCTGTCGGAGAACAACGACAATGCCATGTTCGTCACCATGTTCATTGGCGAAGCCGACCTCACCACCGGACATCTATACTACTGCAATGCTGGACATAATCCTCCGCTGCTCGACGGCAAGTTCATTAACGTAGAATCTAACGCACCTATCGGCCTTTGGCCTGAGCTCGACTTCGAGGGTGATGAGCTGGACTGTATCACTGGCAAACTGCTCTTCATCTATACTGACGGACTGAACGAAGCCGAAAACCTTGCACAGGAACAGTACGGTGACAACCACCTGCAACAGATGCTGCAACAGATGAAATCCGATACAGCTAAGAAGGTGGTCGATGCCTTCAGCCAGTCGGTGGAGTCGCACCGCAATGGTGCTGCACCTAACGACGACCTGGCCATGCTCGCCATCAGGTGTCTGGGGGGGCTGAAAATGTGACAAACGACATTACATACGTGCCTTCTGCTTCTCGCCGGCCGTTGATATAAACCTCGGCATCGCCACGGCCCAGCACCTTCACACCGCCGTCGCGCTCAGCCTCCAACGAAGGAATCTTCGACAGGGCATCTGAGACGGTTCCTGCCTTCTCCAGTATCGTTCCGGCGACCCTTGTTCTCATTGCATCGCCTTTTACACGCGTCTTGGGCAGGCGTCCCTTTACCACCACGCCACTCAGTTCCTGCGTCTGGTTGAACCACATCGTCGAGTCCGTCAAGATGCTGTCGTTCATCTGCGCGAACGTTGTCATCGTCATCATCGTTGCAGCCATCAGTGCTGCGAATCTCATTGCTTTCATACCACTCATCATTTTAACTATTCGTCCTTTATTTGGGATATTCAGCCCATGTTTGTGACAAGTGGTGTGACGAACAGTAGATTCTGTGACGAATAACATGCTCTATTATCGTCTCTTGAACTGTGGCGCATTAATTGTGATAGAATTGCGGCAAAAGGTTCGGCTTTTTGGCGCTTGTTTTTGCGTAAAGGCGAGGAAATTTTGCGTACAGACACAAGGTGTTTTGCGTATAGGCGCAAGGCATTTTGTGTATAGACAAAACAAAGTTTCCCCTATCTTTTCACCCGTTTACATTGGTTCTTGCACCAACGAAGCTTAATTCTTGATATCAACGCCACCGAGGAAGTTGCTGGCGACGATGTGGAGGGTGGGGGCTTTCGGATCGGCGTTGCGTGTGGTATGATTACCGACACCACCGATGAAGCTGCGGCTCTTCACTACGACATTGACGTGGGTGGGCACGAAGAGCTCGATGCCGCCGCAGAAGGTGTGGATGTCAATCTCCTCGTCCTCGGTGATGACGGCCTCGCGCAGGTCCATGCGGATGCCGCCGCAGAAGGCATCGAGACGGGCACCGTGGAACGCCTCGCCGCGATACACGTACTCGTCGCCGCCATAATGTACTGAACAGTAGATGCGCTTGCCGCCATCGCCGATGGGTAAAGGGCGCTGCAGCCATTGGTCGGGGTCGCGGCGGTAGCTGTCAACGATGGTCGTCGCGCCCACATACAGCAATAGGGCAGGGGCTACGTATGCCGTCCAGGGCTGGCGCCACAGCCAGTCGTTCTCAATGATTCCCCACAGGTTGGCCAGTTTCCATGCACCAACCACAATCAACAAAATTCCGATAATCGTTCTTGCTTTCATAATTCTTTCATTTAATAAATCGTTTCTATATTCTAAAGTTTCTGACCCCACCCCCAGCCCCTCCCCTGAAGGGAGGGGAGAGTGGCGGTGGGCTTATTGCGGTTCTCCCCTCCCTTCAAGGGGAGGGGCTGGGGGTGGGGTCTGTAACTTTATAAATCATACCTGTTTTCGACTATTTAAAATCTCGCTGCAAAGGTACGGCATACTGCTTATCCCCTCCAAATTTCTGGGATAAACAGCATGAAAATGTGACGGATGGTTTGATTAAGGGGCTATTTGCCCACGCAGAATCTACTTTCCGACGCAGAATGTAAAATCTGCAAATATAAGTAGCTGATAATCAGCGCGTATTTCTCCGGTAATAGTGGATAGATAGTATGCCGAGGGACGGAGGATCAAAAAAAGAAAATGCAAACATCTGCAAAATCGATTTTCCAGTTCTTTGCACGTTTACACTTTTTAACGCAGATTTTTGCACATTCTTGCAATCGCTGAGAAGCGAGCAAGGAATGAGTCTGGTATGTCCTTTAGTGATGCTCATTGTCATTTCTAACCTTCTTTAGTAACGCGTTTGATGTAGAGGTTTCATGGCCGGAAGATAAAAGGTTTAGTTTAGGTTATGGATATTTAATATGGGGATAAACTAAACTGCACCATATTCAAACTTATCTGCCCTTTCTCTTTCTTTCGGAATCGTGAAACTCATAATAACATTCTACAGAGCATCATGTAGATAACAATTAACCCCTTATCTACATGATGCTCTTTTCTTTACTCTGTTATATATTCAAACCAATCAAAATCTGCATATCCGTCTCCGTCTTCACCCTGGGCAAACAAGCCAAGCATCACGCCTGTGAACCCGCCTATCACTTCGGTTGAAAGATAGCGGAAGTCCATCTTGCTTAGTGTGGTGAATGATTTGCCGTCGGCGGAAACTTGCATGTAGTAATAGTCCTTGTCGGAACTGATGCGTATGTAAGCCTGGGAGTCTTTCAGTTCAACGGGTTGGCCGTCATGGCTAAGTGATCCCACACGGATGTTCGACTTGGCAAATAGTTTTCCGTTCTTTCGTTCTACAGTCACATCATAATGGTTCAGGGGCGCTGCATAGGCAGTTATTCCTGCCTGAGAGCCTTCTGCCAGATGGGATGCGTCGATGAGCGTGGTGGCGCTGAAACGTAGCTCAGTCTGACGTCTTGCCACGAAAGTGGGCGAT
>CADBHI010000135.1 GCA_902794405.1 uncultured Prevotellaceae bacterium | reverse complement strand
GGCTTCAATACGGAAGGTGGTGCCAAGCGCCTCGTTGAGCGTCCCCTGCCAGAGTTGCTGGTAAGGGTATGCCTGCCACTTCAGCCCCTCGGAGACGAGGCGGGTGCAGCCGAAGTTGAAGAGACTGACCTGCTGGCCAGGCTTGGAGTCGAACGTTGCCGTGCCAGAGGCAGGGACGAACCAACCGTCGTCGGTAGCCATCAGTACGTCGAGGCCAAAGTCGCGGAAGTAGCGCATCAGTAGGGAAATGTTGCCGAGGGTATGGTCCTCGCGGCGTCCCGTGGCACCGAGGTAGGCGAGGCGTCGCAGCCCGAGGGCCATGCAGTGGCGTGTGGCCTTTGTCAGGTCGTTGTCCTCCTGCTCGCTGACCTGTATCAGGCGCTGGCGCAGGTCGTCGGGCACGGAGTCGCCGTCGCCCACGATAGCGTCGCACTGAGGCCAGTGGCGGGCAGCCCCGTCGCAGCACACCACGTAGCGAGCCTCGTGTAGCAGCCGCAGCGGCTCGTCAGCCGTGGGGAACGAGCCGTTGGCCAGAATCACAGCGTCAAACCCTGTCATACTTGGTGATTTTGGCCATCGACTTCCACTTGTAATAACCGGCAATGGCGATGATGACATAAAGCCCGTATAGCCCGGCCTTGAAGGGGATGCCCTTTTGGACATAGAGCACACAGCACACCACGTCGACCACTATCCAGAACCACCACTGCTCCAGATACTTGCGGGCCAGTGCCCACATGCCGATGAACGACAAGGCATTGGTGAACGAGTCGAGCAGGGGCACGGTGGAGTTAGTCCACGTGACTAAAATATAGTAGATGACGCCCCAGGACAGGAAGAAGCATGCCGCAGCCGGCAGGTACAGCCGTCGGGGCATGTGGATGATGGGCAGCGACTGCTTCAGCTTCCTGGTCTTCTTGAACTTCCAGACGAAAAGACCGTAGACGGCTGCCAGCGTGTAGTAGCAGGCCATGCCGGCATCGCCGTAGAGCCCGTGACTGTAGTACAGGTAGACATCGAGGGCTGGCATGACGATGCCTACCACCCAAAGGGCGATATGGGCACGGTACTCGAGCCAGATGTAAATCAGTCCGAGTACCGTGGTGAAGATGTCGAGCCAGTCAAATGCCATCGCTTAGAAGTTGAGTGACAGGTGAGCCATCATGTTGAACGGAGCAGAGGGAGCAAAGCCCGCCTCGTACTGGTCGCTGGTGTCCCATCCTGTAGCCACCACAGCGCCGTTTTCCCTGCTGAAGGCAGGCGCTGCCCATCCGTTGTTGTCGTACTCAGCCGAGAAGAGGTTGTAGAGGGTGACGCCGAGGGTGACATCCTTCAGGCCGAACTTCGGCAGCTGGAAGTTGTAGCTCAGGTCGAGGTTCGTGGTGAAGTGCCCGTCGAGCATCATGCTCACGTCCACGGGCTTGCCGTCGTCGTCGAGTGTCTTGTAGCTCTCGAAGCCGGTGTTCGTCAGGTACTGCTTGCTGACATACTGGCTCTGGGCGCTGGCGCTGAAGCCTCGGTAACTGAAGCTGAAGATGTTGTTGACAATCCAGTCGGGCGAGAAGGCAAGCGGCTGGTCGCCGAGGTCGGCCACGCTCCCGTCGGTCAGCTGTACGGTGATGCCTTTCACGCGGTTCCTTGACCATGTGGCATTGGCATCCCAACGGAACCAGTCGACCGGTTTCCATGCCGCCTCTGCCTCCACGCCGAGGCGGAAGCTCTTGTCGAGGTTTCGGGTAACTGCCTCACCTACCTTATCGATCTCGCCCGTCAGTACGAACTGGTCTTTATAGTCCATCCAATAAAGGTTGAGTCCGGCCGAGAATGTCGGGCTCTGGTACTTATAGCCCGCTTCCAGGTCGTTCAGCCGCTCGGCCTTCGGCATGGTCAGCTCGGCGTTCATGTTGTTCTGATAATTATTGCGGGTAGGCTCTTTATGGGCTATGGCATACGAGACGTAGACCTTGTGGTTGGGCGTAATATCGTAGTTCAGTCCGGCCTTGGGGTTGAAGAAGTCGAACGATTCCTTCATGTCGTAGACAATGCGCTTGTTGGCGTCCCAGTTGATTTCATCGGTGGGGCCGACCATCTTTATGCCGAGGTGACGATACTGCATATCGACATACGCATTCAGTCCGGGCAGGAAGTCGTACGTCAGTTTGCCGTAGACGTTGAAGTCAGTCTTCTTGGCATTCTCGTCGTAATAGGGGCTGTTGGGCATCAGGTCGTTGACGGGGTTCTTCACCCACTTGATGACTCCGAAGTGGTCGCCGTCATACTTGTTCCAGCCACCGCCGAGTGTAGCCTGCAAGTTCTCGCGGTTGTTGTAGTTCAGCGAGGCCACAACACCGTAGAAGTCGTTGTCCATCTTCTTCTGGCGCACCAGGTCGCTCTTGGCCCAGGTCATTTCCGGGTCGAGTTCATACTCAAAGAGCGTCCTTTTGCGCTTATACTCCTCGTAGTAGCCGTTGCCCTTCGTGTAGTGCAGCGCCGTATTGAGGTTCAGCTCGCGGCTCAGCCGCTGGTTCCATATCAGCTGGTAGTTCTGCTGGTGGTAGTTGTCGGTCTGGTTGTCGTAGTACCGGGTGTTGCCCTCGTCGTCATAATACTCGCCGCAGGAGTTGTAGCGGCGGCCATAAAGGCTCTGCTCATACTTCGACGTGTAGTTCCAGGCGTGATAGGTTTCCTCAGTACCGTTGAAGGTAATGAATTTCACCACCGTGTTGTCGCCAAACCAGCCTGCCTGAATGAAGTAGCTGTTCAGCTTGGTCGAGGCGCGGTCCAGATAGCCTTTCGAGCCGATGTTCGACAGGCGTCCCTGAATGCCCCAGTGTTCGCCTAACAGTCCTGTTCCGAAGCGCAGCGTCTCTTTGTGCGAGTAGTAGGAACCGCCACTGAAGTCCATTCCTACGAAGGGCTGCGTGCCGATGTTCTCCGTCTGCATGTTCAATGTGGCACCGAAGGCACCGGCGCCGTTGGTCGACGTTCCGACACCGCGCTGTATCTGCATCGACTGCACGCTGGAGGCAAAGTCGCCCATGTTGACCCAGTAGAGTTGTGCGCTCTCGGCATCGTTCATGGGTATGCCGTTGGCCGTGATGTTGATGCGCGAAGGGTCGGTGCCGCGCACGCGGAGCGACGTGTAGCCTATGCCGTTGCCGGCGTCAGAGGTCAGCGTTACGGAGGGGGTCAGCGACAGCAGGTAGGGCACGTCCTTTCCGTAGTTCACCTGCTTCAGCTGTTCACGGTTCATGTTGGTGAAGGCCATGGGCGTCTTCTTCGTGGCGCGGATGGAGGACACCTGCACATCCTGCAGCTCGACCGACTTCAGCGAGTCCACGGGCTCTACCGCGTTAACACCTGTTGCCCACAGTGTGACAACCATCAAAACAATCTTTTTCATTTGCTTTACCTTTAATTAATAAATAATGTAAGGGGGGGAACAGACCAATACTTTTCATCCCTACGTCGGCATTATCCGAATCAGGTTTGAGGGTATTATCTCAGCCCACAACCGTGAGCACCCCTTGTAATCGTATCTTTACTACGCTTGCCTAAGCAAGAAATCGGGTGCAAAGGTACTACAAAAAAATTAAAGGGCAAAATATTTGTGGCTTTTATTTTTTTATATTACCTTTGCACCTAATGAAGTATAATACAGCAACATTGCCTAATGGCCTGCGGATTATCCACCTGCCTTCAGCTTCACCTGTAGTTTATTGTGGCTATCAGATAGCGGCAGGAACTCGTGACGAAAAGCCTGGTGAGGAGGGGCTGGCGCATTTCTGTGAGCATGTGACCTTTAAGGGTACTGACCGGCGGGGTGCTCTTCAGATCATCAACTCGTTAGAGAAAGTTGGCGGCGAACTGAATGCCTTCACCAACAAGGAGGATACCACCTTTTATGCGGCAGTACACCATGACCACTTCAGGTTGGCAGTTGACCTGCTTACCGACATGGTGTTTCATAGTACGTATCCGCAAGCGGAGATTGACAAGGAGATTGAGGTGATTTGTGATGAGATAGAGAGTTACAACGACTCGCCCTCTGAACTTATCTACGACGAATTTGAAAATATTATCTTTAGCGGTCATCCCCTTGGCCATAATATTTTAGGCAAGGCCGACCAACTGCGTCAATATACCACAGATGACGCCCTGCGATTTACCGGCCGTTACTACAGGCCCGACAATGCTGTATTTTTTGTATATGGAGACGTGAAGTTTGAATGGGTGGTGAAGTTGATAGGCAAGACCATTGCCAGTGTTTCGCCAGCGCCACACCCCATGCAGCCACCTTCCAATCCACTTCCGCCATTACTTTCTTCTACTGTCGTTCGCCAAAAAGCCACTCATCAGGCACATGTGATGACAGGTTGTCGGGCATATCCTATCAGTCATCCGCGACGGATGGCGCTCTATCTGTTGAACAATATGCTGGGAGGCCCGGGCATGAATTCACGGCTGAACTTGTCGCTACGTGAACGACATGGACTGGTGTACACGGTTGACAGCATGATGGTGAGCTATAGTGATACAGGACTATGGGCCATTTATTACGGATGTGACCAGAAGGACATTACGAAATGCAGGCGTTTGGTCCGGCATCAGTTGGATAGGCTGATGGAGAGACCACTCAGTTCATCGCAGCTTCGTACTGCCAAGGAGCAGCTAAAAGGTCAGATTGCCATTGCCTGCGACAACCGCGAGAACTTTGCCCTTGACTTCGGCAAGAGCTTTCTGCATAACGGAAAGGAGAAAGACCTGGATAACTTGTTCCGGCAGATAGACAGAGTAACTGCCGAGGAGATACAACAGACTGCTCAAGAGTTGTTCCCCCCGGCAAATATCACCACACTTATTTATCAATAAGGTTGTTAGGCTTTCTGAGAACTATTTGCACTCGCCCTCGCCATAGATATAGCACTGGGCGTTGCTGGTATAGTCGAAGATCTCTTCCGGACGGAAGAAACGGCGCAACTCAATTTCGGCATTCTCTACCGAGTCGGAAGCGTGAACAATGTTCTGCTGGTTGCTCATGGAGTAATCGCCACGAATCGTGCCGGGAGCAGCTTCGCGTCCGTTGGTGACACCAGCCATCTGGCGTACCACCTTCACGGCTTCGACACCACTCAATGCCAATGCTACTACAGGCGATGCCTGCATCGATGCCTGCAATGAGGGGAAGAAAGGCTTGTCGGCCAAATGGGCATAGTGCTCACGCAGGATTTCATCGCTGAGCTGCATCATTTTCATGCCTGAGATACGTAGTCCACGACGTTCGAAGCGGTTAACCACTTCACCAATCAGCTGTCTCTGTACGCAGCTGGGTTTCAGTAATACTAATGTTGTTTCCATAAGTCGATTGTTGATAGGTTTGATAATATGATGGTGCAAAGATACAAAAATTCTTTCAAATATTGGCAAGATAATAAAAAAAGTGTATCTTTCCTCTATAAACTTGAAAACAAATTGCCCCGCCAAGCTAATATCGGTACAGTCTGCAGTTTCTAAGCGAGACAAGAATCTGACACGGCAACC
>CADBHI010000134.1 GCA_902794405.1 uncultured Prevotellaceae bacterium | reverse complement strand
ACTGCGGAAGCAGCGAAAGTTGAAAGTTGCAAGTTGCATTAAGGTCAAAACCAAAGAAGTCTATGACTCAGGCATGCCAGGTCTATGACTTAAGGGTGCCAAGTCTATGACTTATATATGCTATGTCATAGGCCCAGCGGTATCAAATATTTGTACAGTCGGCATCTCGTTTTTCCTACATGCACAACGGCGCTCGAGCTTGCTCGCTTTGCTTGCAAAGAACCGACCCTTTTGTGCACACTGTGGGCACTTGGAACGAGTGAAAATCCAATAAAATATAAATCCCAAGGTAAAACAACATTGCTTTGGGATTTTTTTTGTAATTTTGCAGCAGTTTTACTAAACTATAGCTATTATGAAACAACTAACGCTAACTATCGTTGCCACACTGCTCTCATTGGGCATGGTGCAGGCACAGAACAATGAAGAGACGGCTACATTTAGAACATGGGCGATGACACCGCCTATGGGCTGGAACTCGTGGGACTGCTACTACTCGTCAGTGACAGAGAAAGAGGTGCTGCAGAATGCGCAGTACTTGGTTGACAACGACCTGGTGAAATACGGCTGGGAGTATGTGGTGGTCGATATCCGCTGGTACTGCAACCATCCGTCCTTGGGCGGCGGCAACTACAACCAGCGGGGCGACCAGGACTATGTGCTCGATGAGTATGGACGCTACCTGCCGTCGCCAACGCGCTTCCCGTCGTGTATGGTCGATGGCAGGAACGAAGGCTTCAAGGCGCTGGCCAAGAAGATTCACGACATGGGCCTGAAGTTCGGTATCCACATCATGCGTGGCGTGCCCAAGAGCGTGGTGGGCAGCAACTATAAGCTGAAGGGCAGCGAAGGCACGGCGTGGAGTCAGGTGTATAACGGCACCACGTCGCCCTGCACGTGGCTGAAGGACAACCTGCTGGTGCGCAACAACGAGGCCGGACAGGCGTACTACAACAGTATCATGGACCTCTATGCCGAGTGGGGCGTGGACTTCCTGAAGATTGACGACCTCTCACGGCCGTTCTATACCGACGAGATTCACATGATCCGCAAGGCCATCGACCAGACGGGCCGCCCCATCGTGCTCTCGCTCTCGCCTGGCAAAACGCAGTACCAGTATGCGCAGGAATGTCTCGACAATGCCAACATGTGGCGCATGATGGACGACCTGTGGGACAACTGGAGCGCCGTGGATGCTGTGTTCAACGAGGCCCATGCCTGGGAGACCGTGACCCGTCCTGGCAACTATGCCGACTGCGACATGCTACCCTTGGGACAAATTGCCATGACCATCGGTGACCAAGGCTATACCAATGCCGACAAGGGCCGCTGGACGAACCTCTCGCAGAACGAGCAGCTGACGATGATGACCCTATGGGGCATCTGTCACTCGCCCCTGTTCTTCGGCGGTGAGATGACCAAGAACGATGCCTTCACACTGTCGCTCCTGAACAACGAGGAATACCACCAGATGCACAAGTACGGTGAGGATGCCCACGAGGTGATGAACGACGAGGACAACGGCCGCGTGGCCTGGACGTCACACATCGGCTACACGCGATACCTGGCCCTCTTCCAGCGCGACAACAGCCGTTGGGTGGTGGGCAACAAAGCATTGTACAAGAGCGAGGTGGTGGCCTACACCACCGACGGCCATGCCGTGGATGTGGATATCGAATGGCCCGAGGGCGAGAAGACACTGGTATTAGTGGTGGATGACGGTGGCGATAACTACAACTACGACCACGGCGACTGGATCAACCCCACGCTCGTGCTGCGCGACGGTACGGAAGTGGAGCTGACAGGCAGCTACAAGACGCGCCAATATACGAAGTCCTATTTCAACCGCGTGTATGAGAACAAGAACGTGGACAACGGCGGTAAGATGAAGGTGATGGGCACGGCATACGACCGCGGTTTTTCTACCGATGCCAACGCTGCCATCTTCTTCCAGATACCCGACGATTTGGACGTGGTGCGCTTCAAAGCGATAGCCGCTGCCGACGACTCTGGTATCGGTCAACAGGGAGCTACGACGAGCATCCGCTTCATGGTGTTCGCCCAGAACCCGCTCACCGACGAGCAGGACGATGCCGCAGCCCGTTCAGGGCTCATCAGTCGCACGGGCACGAAGAGCAAGACCTTGGAGGCCGACGTCACAGGCGCCGAGCAGTTGAAGATTGTGGTGAGCAACTGGGGTGACGGTTTTTCTTATGATCGCGCCGACCTCATCAACCCCGTACTTATCGATGCCGAGGGCAACGAGACCTCACTGACCACGCTGAAGCAGACCAGCTACCAGTCGGAATGGGGCTCGCTTCATATCAATAAGAACGTGGAAGGCGGCACGCTCAAGGTCGATGGCCAGAGCTATGACACCGGTCTCGGCATGAACGCCCAGTGTACGCTTATCTACGACCTGCCAGCAGGTCACTCATGGAAGACCTTCCGCGCCCTCTGCGGCTATGACTCCTCGTGCGACAGCGACAATGGCGCTACGACTGGCACCACGATGGAGTTTGTCTTCTACGTCACCAAGAACGAGGCCTTCACATTCGACCTTACCCAGCTTGGCTATGCCGCCGATGCCGCCCAAACCATTCCCGTCTACGACATCTGGGCCAAGGAGGACGTTGGCTACGCTGTCAATGCCACGCTGACCACCACTGTGCCCAGTCACGGCGTGAAGTTGTTCCGTTTGGGTGAGAAGGCTACGACAGGCATTCAGGACGTGAAGAAAGGTCAGGCAACAAATGTAAGCCCAGCCAACGGCTTGATATACAACCTGCAAGGACAGAGGGTTGGTGCTAACTGGAAGGGCATACAGGTACAAAACGGGAAGAAACGGATTAAGCGCTAACAATGAAGAAGTTACTGTTTACATTGATGCTTGTCTTCGCCCTGACTGGTTCGGCACAGGGACTAAATGATCCTATACTTGGCGGTGAGTTGAGTAACTCGGCGGCGACATCGGTGGAGGACATCGACGAGGTGATGCCACGGATGCGGGCGTTAGGGCTGAACACGGTGCTCGTTCCTGCTTATTGGGAGCTGATGGAGCCTGTGGAAGGAAAGTTCGACTTCACGCTTATTGATCGTACCATCGACGTGGCGCGACGGGAGCGGTTGCACGTGGTGTTCCTCTGGTTCGGCGCATGGAAAAACTCCATGTCGTGCTATACGCCTGGGTGGTTCAAGCAGGACACGAAGCGGTTCCCACGGGCGATGACTGCCGAAGGGAAGCAGATGGAGATAGCCTCGTGTTTCAGCGACAATGTGCTACAGGCCGACCTAAAGGCATTCTCGGCACTCATGCGGCATATCCGTGAGAAAGACCCACAGCGCGAGGTGGTCATCATGATGCAAATAGAAAACGAAATTGGTATGCTGGAGTCGGCACGCGACCATTCGCCATTAGCAGAAAAGGCATACAAGCAGGAGCGGTGGGCAGAGCGCTACGGCACGGACGAATATGCCGACGAGAAGTTTATGGCACTGAGCTATGCCCGCTATGTGGAGCATCTGGCCAAGGCGGCTCGCGAAATACACGACATGCTGCTCTATGTGAATGCAGCCATGAACAGTCGTGGGCGACGTCCTGGTGAATATCCTTCGGCAGGGCCGTTGGCACACCTCATCGACTTCTGGCATGAGGGCGCACCGAGCATCGACCTGCTCGCCCCTGACATCTACGACACTGGCTTCAAGTCGTGGTGTGCGCAGTATGCGATGCCTTTGCGTCCGCAAGAAAGGCAACGGGTAGGCGCGTCAGCGGGAATCGGAGGCACGGTAAAAAACCGTCTCTTTATCCCTGAGAGCCGATGCTGCGAGAACAGCGGCGTTCGTGCCCTCTATGCCTTCGGCGAGCATCAGGCTTTGGGCTTCTCGCCCTTCGCCATCGACCAGGCCAGTGAGAAAGAAACGGAATCCGTGACAAAGGCCTACGACCTCATAAAACAGTTGGCGGCAGCAAATTCTTGCGTCCCTTCGGTAGCAAGCGACCAGAGGTCGAGCGCTTCACTCTTCTTGCGTCCCTCCGGTAGCAAGCGACCTTTGGTCGAGCGCACTCTTCACTCTTCACTTAAAACTTGGGGTTTACTCTTCGACCAAGAAGATTGCGAACGCGTTATCAACGATGACAACGTAGTGATGACTTGTCGCCATTACTTCACCCTCCCCTGGGACCCTCGTGCCACTGACGGCACTACATGGCCTGAAGGTGGTGCCATACTCATCCGTCTTGGCAAATTCGACTACCTCTTGGCTGGCAGTGGTGTGGTCATCGACTTCAAGACCCCAACTGAGAAACAACAGGAGCAGCAAAAGCAATTAGGTGAGGACGGATTCGCCGAATCGGCAGCAAATTCACAATTCACCGCTCGGCCGAAGGACGCTTGCCTGAGCAAGAATGCACAATTCAAAGGAAAACGTATAGGTCTACTTTCCGTCGATGAAGTATCAATCGCTGATGATGGCACCATGAAATACCTCCGACGCCATAACGGTGACCAAACGCATCAAGGCCGTCACGCCCGCATCGGCGTTGGCGAGTGGAAATTGCTGCATATTAAGCTATACGAATATTAGATTACTCCTTTTTCTTGAGATTTGCATTGAGTTTCAGAATATCGCCCCAGCGGGTGAACAGCGAAGCGGCAGAGCTAAGCGCCACTGATCATTTCGAAATAATTGATTCGCACGACCTTGGTCGCTTTCATATAAATAGAACTTTCTTTGTAAAACCGCTCGAGCGGTAACTTTTGAACAAATAATAAAAGAGAAAAGAAAACGTTATCAATATATGGCAAACGAAAACAATGAGAGGAAAAGAGATTTGAAGATGTTGTCAAACGGACTGGCAACAAGTGATTCTGAATATGTGAGACTTGTCTCACTTATTTCGGACACTTGGGAGAAGGCTAAAGGGAGAGCAGCTCTTGCAGTAAACACAGAACTAATCGAAGCCAATTGGCAGACGGGTAGATACATCGTTGAGTTTGAACAACATGGTAATGCAAAGGCTCGCTATGGAGAGCAGCTATTGACAAACCTTTCAAGGGATCTCACTAAGTTAAGAGGGAAAGGCTATTCTCGGTCTAATCTGTTCAACATGAGATTGTTCTATGTGCGATTTCCAAAAATCCAAACAGTGTCTGGACAATTGACATGGAGTCATTATTTGGAGTTGCTGAAGTGCGATGACCCGTTGGAGATGCAGTTCTACATGAAAGAGTGTATCAACCAAGGGGAACAGTGCACTGAAGGAGTGCATAAAATAGAAGAATAATGCACTAAGATAGTGCAAATTAACGTATTTTTATGAAAAACGCTTTGAAAATGCACTTTTCTTGCATTTCCTGCCGCTCGACGCTATGCGCGGGAATGGAAAGATTTTTCATTTATCCTGCTTGTAAATGGATTATTTTTAGTACCTTTGCACCTGATATTTATAAATAAGGTGCAAATGTTGAAACGATTGATATGGATTTTGTGCTTCTGCCTGCCATTGCTGTCTGTTGGGGCACAAGGTCTTAAACGGGCTGATGCGGCACAG
>CADBHI010000133.1 GCA_902794405.1 uncultured Prevotellaceae bacterium | reverse complement strand
AATCTCCTCAGGAGTGATGGCTCGTCCGTTGATGGGGGAGAAGTCGTGACGGTTGACGCCGTGGAACACCATACGCTTGCCGTTGATGGTCAGGGCACCGTCGTTGCGGATGGCTACTTCACGGAAACCTACCTTCGAACCGCGAATGTCATAAACGTGGTCGGCATCGTCCTTCAGCGTCAGTACGAGATCGTAGAGGTTGGGCGTTTCAGCACTCCACAGTCGTGGAGCCGTCACGTCCATGTCGATACTGCCGGAGCCTGAGCCAACGCCCACGCTGCCCTGTGCAATGACCTTACCGTTGTCCAGTATCTTGGCTTCTACCAGTCCGTTGCCCGTTATGTCGATGCCCTCGACATTCACTTTCACGTTAGCCTTGGCATTGGTGTACGAGGCGTCGAGGTCGGTGGTGAAGAAGTAGTCGCAGATGCGCACCTTGGGAGCACCGTAGATGAAACAGCTGCGGTGGATACCCGTCAGTCGCCAGTAGTCCTGACACTCGAGGAACGAACCGCTGGTGAAACGGTACACCTGCAGGGCAATGGTGTTCTCGCCTTCAACCAGGTATTGCGTAATGTTGAACTCCGAGGGCAGGTACGAGTCCTCCGAGTAGCCTACGCGCTGGCCGTTCACCCAGAGGTAGTAGCCGTGACCCACGCTATTGAAGCGCACGAAGACATCGCGGCCCGTCAGCCAGTCGGCGTTCATGGTGAACGTCTTGCGGTAGGTGCCCACAGGGTTGGGCATAGAACTGTTATAGGTGAACCATCCTGGACGCTCAGCCATCACGCTGAACGTCGACTTGTTGTATTCAAAGGGGTACTGCGTATTGCAGTAAAGCGGCTTGTCCCAGTTCTTGTTGTTGTGCAATCCCCAAACCTGCCAGCTTGACGGCACATCGATGTCGGTCCAGGCGGCATCGTTGAAGTCCTTGGCGCACCAGTCGGTCTTGGCGCTGTTAGGATTGCCCACCCAATGGAACTTCCATTTGCCGTTCAACGACAGAAAGTAGGGCGACAGCGTCATATCGTTCTGCACGACATCGGCTTCTGAAGCCATAGGTAGTGCCAGCGTATGAGCTGTCTCTCGGTTTACACTTGTTTTGAGTGGGTCGTCCCACTCTTTGCCCGTGATGGCGGTCTGGGCATAGGCGGCGCTGAGGCTTGTCAGCACAGCTAAGCAGGTAAAGAATTTACGCATCTGTATCATATTTAATGGAATTTGGTTGCAAAATTACAAAAAAATATGAGATATACCTTATTATTTATGAATAATTTCGTACCTTTGCGGCAAATTCTAAATCCTAAAAACAATGAAGAGACTTATTACTATCGTTTTTGCTGCCTGTGCTGCACTCGGATTGTGGGCACAAGGAGTGATGCCGTTGCCTTCGCTTCACGTGGAAGGCAAGTGGCTGGTTGACACTCATGGTAACCATGTGGTGTTGCACGGTGTGATGGACACGCCGAGCATGTGGTTCAATGATAACCGCTGGCAAGGCGGCTATAACAGTACGGGTGCTACTAACTGTCTGGCTTATTTTGAGAAAGTCTTCAAGGCCTTGGAGCAGGCCAAGTGTAACGTGTTCCGTCTGCACCTCGACCCTGCCTGGACTAACGACAACAGCTATACGTTCCAGATTGCCAAGGACCAGCCCACGAAATGGACTGGTGAGGCCGATATCAAGCACTTTAACCCCACGCGCCTGCAGACTTTCCTCAAGAGCGTCTATGTACCCCTCATGCAGAAAGCCATGAAGCACGGCATGTACGTCGTGGTTCGTCCGCCGGGTGTCTGTCCTGGTGAGCTGAAGGTGGGTGACTACTACCAGCAGTACCTGACGCTCGTTTGGGACATGGTGACACAGAACGATACCGTTCGTAAGTATGCTGGACAGATTAGCATCGAGTTAGCTAACGAGCCTGTGGACCTGAAGAACGCCCAGGGCCAGGCTGATGCTAAGGCCATGCACGACTTCTTCCAGCCCGTTGTCGACAAAATCCGCGAAAACGGCTTTACGGGTATTGTCTGGGTTCCCGGTACAGGCTGGCAGTCGAGCTATGCTGACTATAAGAACAATCCCATCACTGGCTATAACATCGGCTATGCTGTGCATGACTACACGGGCTGGTACGGCTGTAGCGATGAAAGTGTTGACAGGGACAAGAACATTGAGACCAGCAAGAAGAAAAAGATCAGTCAGTTCCATAATCAGGTGCCTGTGGTCGACACCAACCCCATTATTATCACCGAGATTGACTGGAGCCCGAAGAAGGCTGGTACCGGCCATTACAATGAGCACGGTGAGTGGGTGGAGTCAAACTATGGTACGTGGTCTACCGGCTCTACCTCTAAGTGGGGCCAATGCTACAAGGCTATGCTCGACCACTATGGCAATATCTCGATGACCCTCTCTGGTTCTCACTGTCTTATCGACATCGACAAATCCATCAAGTCGGGCAAGGCTGAGCCAGCCTTTGGCGGACTGGAGGAAGCCTGCGGAAAGGCTTGCTGGGACTGGTATGCCGACTGGTACAATGTGGACTACCCGAAAGCCGACTTCCAGAGCGTGCCTGTCAGCGATTTCGGCCGTCAGTACCAGAACCCCATCGTAAGGGCCGACTTCCCAGATCCTGATGTCATACGCGTGGGCGATACCTATTATATGGTATCTACTACGATGCATCACTTCCCTGGTGCCACGATTATCAAGTCTCAGGACTTGGTGAACTGGGAATACTGTGCCAACCCCCTGAAGCAGCTGGGCAGCGATGCCGCCTACACGCTGCTGAACAACAAGAACGCCTACGCATCGGGCATGTGGGCCTGCTCCATGAAGTACCACAACGGCAAGTTCCACATCCTTATCAACGAGAAGCGACCCATCGACGGCTGGAACCTGAACGGCTACCTGCTGACGGCCACCAACCCCGAAGGCGAGTGGACCATGAAGAAGCTGTCGCGCAGCTACTACGACCCGGGCATGCTCTTCGACAATGGCAAGGTCTATGTGGCGCAGGGCATCGGCACCATCAGCGTCTGCGAGCTCGACGAGAACTTCAACTTCAAGAAGGAAGTGGCCGTCATCAAGGACAAGGACGGACTGGAGGGTAGCCATTTCTACAAGCGCGGTGACTACTACTATATCTACGCCACCTACGGCGGCTGGCCCTCTGGTCAGGCCGTGTTCCGCTCGAAGAGCCCCTTCGGCCCCTACGAGGAGCAGATGGTGGTCGAGAAGTCCTACAACAACGTTCCCAACACCATTCATCAGGGTGCTCTCGTCGAGGACATTGCCGGCAACTGGTGGACTGTGATGCAGGAAGACCTCGGCGCTTTAGGTCGTATGCCCAACCTTCAGCCTATGAAGTGGGTCGACGACTGGCCTGTTTTGAAGCGGAGCGGTGCTCCCTATAAGAGTTTTACCGACAAGATAGTCAAACCTGCCTTTAGTGGCAATACCCGTGTGAAGCGTCTGCCAACTACTGACGCATTCCGCGACTATCCTTTGGGTATGCAGTGGGAGTGGAACCACCTTCCTGACAATAACGCCTGGAGCCTCTTTGAGCGTCCAGGATGGCTGCGCTTGAAGACGACGAATGTGACCACCAAGCTGCCGCAGGCCCGCAATATGCTCACCCAGCGCATCTTTGCCATGAAGAATAAGGAGACCACAGGTACGGTACGTATCGACACTCGCGGCATGACAGAGGGCGACCGTGCTGGTATCTGCATCCTTCAGGATCCCTACGGCATGATCTGTATCGAGATGGTGGATGGCAAACTGCAGCTGCGTTGGGAGCAAGACAAGGTGCGTGACAACAACTCCAAGTCAGCTGAGAAGACGCAGGCCGTGGAGTTAGAAGACAGCATTATCTACCTGCGTGCAGGTATTAAATATGAGGAAAACAAGGCTAAGTTCTACTATTCTACAGACAATAAGACTTGGAAGCGGTTTGGCAGCGAGACATCTCAGAGCTTCAACCTCAGCGTCTTCGTTGGCTCACGCTTTGGATTGTTCTGCTATGCCACCAAGAAGAAGGGCGGCTATGCTGACTTCGACTGGTTCACCACAGAAGACAACTTCGATGAGGCAGAGATCTATCCGGCCACTTTCACAGCACCGACTGAGAAGGCTGCTACCGTCAGCAAAATAGCTTTGCCCGCGACACAGAAGACCATCGATGTCATGATTGGCGACAAGCGTCTGCCCATTGTCACAGCTACTTATGCCGACAAGGCCACCCATACGGCCAACGTGGCTGCTTACAGTACTTTCAAGGCTGATAATGCTGGCATCGTTGAGTTCAAGGACGGCCAGATGCTTGGAGTAGGGCAGGGGTCAACCAATGTGAATGTCAGCTATACCGATATCTTCGGCAACAAGTCTGAGGCATCGTTCACGGCAAAATCCAGCTACTTCCCCCTCGACCAGCAGTATGTCCGCAACGACCTGGGAGGCGGTTCAGGTACCTATAGGCAGAATGCCAACAACAGCGTGTTCAAGTTTGTCGAGGTCAAGAACCAGCAGGGCTGGGTCTACTTCGATGATGTCGACATGTCCGACTACCGTTACCTGGTCATCAAGCTCTCCACCAAGCAGAGTGCAGGGGCTAAGGTGAACATCTATACCACTGAAAAGCTGGCTGGTGCATGTCATTCCACACCGCTCTCGACAACCGACGTGACAACCGTTGTCGACTTGTCTGAGGCTAAGTACACGTCGACAACCAACAAGAACAAGGCCCTCGACTTGAAGAAGGTGCGCATGGTGACCTTCCAGGGAACGGTTGCCAACAAGACGATCGTCCTTGCCGACATGTACCTGACCAACGACCCGATGGCTGACCCGACGGGCATTGGCGACGTTGTGGCTAAGCCCCAGTCGGCTTTTGTCAGCGTCTACAGTGTTTCTGGTCAGATTGTACGCAGCAATGTCAGCCGCAGTCAGGCTCTTCAGGGCTTGGCTCCAGGCCTCTACATTGTCGACGGCAAGAAGGTCATGGTGAAATAAGATACCGTTACACTAAGCGAATCAGCCGAACTGCCATGTGGTCGTTCGGCTGATTCGTTTGGTTAAAAATAGATAATTGTAAGGGGCACGTGCCAATTTTTTCACAATTTCTTTGGTAATGTGCAAAAAAGGCAGTAACTTTGCACGACAAGTTTAATTTTTCAAATGTTAATCGTAATAAACAACATCGTATGAGTCAAAAAAGAGTTTACCTCTTCGGCAACGGTAAAGCCGAAGGTAATGCAAAGATGCGTGAGGAACTGGGCGGTAAAGGTGCAAACCTTGCCGAAATGAACCTGCTGGGTGTTCCCGTTCCTCCAGGTTTCACAATCACCACTGATTGCTGTAACGAGTACTATCAGGTTGGTCAGCAGAAGACCCAGAATCCTCACTTCGTATATGACTCTTACCGTCGTTTCGTACAGATGTACGGTGACGTGGTGCTCGAGATGAAGCCCGTGAACAAGACCGACATCGACCCGTTTGAGGAAATTATTGAGAAGGTGAAGGCTGAGCGTGGCGTGAAGCTGGACAAGGACCTGAATGTTGACGAGCTGAAGAAGCTGGTTCAGCTGTTCAAGGCTGCCATCAAGGAGCGCACAGGCAAGGACTTCCCCAACGATCCTATCGAGCAGCTCTGGGGCGCTATCTGCGCTGTGTTCCGTTCTTGGATGAACGAGCGCGCTATCCTCTATCGTAAGATG
>CADBHI010000132.1 GCA_902794405.1 uncultured Prevotellaceae bacterium | reverse complement strand
GTTGTGGCAAACAACAGGGTGATCAGCAGAAAGGAAAGAATACGTTTCATAGTTTTTTGCTTTAGTCATTTCGTAATTCTGCTTGCAAAGATAAGAAAAAAATCCGGAAGTGCAAGACTTCCGGACTCTTTTTTTGTGTATGAGTTATCGCAGATGGATACCGTCGTCGGCAATTGTGATGAGGTGACGGCGATAAAGGTCGCCGACAGCTTGTTTGTAGGTCTTTTTGGAGACGCCGAAGCGGGCGGCGATATCATCGGCTGACGATTTGTCGCCGAGATTGCAGTAGCCGTCGTTCTCATGGAGGTAACGGAGCAGTATCTCAGCGAAGTCGAGGGCACGTTCGCGACCAGTGGTCTTCTGGTAGCGTTCCACCTTGGCGGTAGCCATCAGACGGTGGGTCTTCTCGTCCTCCATGATGTAGACGTAATAGGTGTTTCCGCGTACCATCCGCTGCTTCTGTTCGCGGAAGGGACAGAAGAGGTCTTTCATCAGTCCCCATTTCAGGAATGCTCCGTATTCGTTGGTCCAGGCACATTCGAGATAGGCAAACTCGCCCACTTTGGCTATCGGATGCTCGGTGGTGGCAATGGTGCGCTCGTCTTGATCCAAGTAGATGAAGACTTCTATTTCATCGCCGATCTTCATGTCGGGCGTCACATAGCGGTTAGGCAACAGGATATTGCCCTCTTCGCCACCGTCGAGGTAAAGGCCGAACTCTAAGCGCTTTTTTATTCTGAGTCTGTGGTATTCTCCAAGTTTAAGCATGGTTCTTCGGGTGTTAGTGTTTGGGGAGTGTCAATGATAGCCTGTGGCGTCTCAATAGTTGTTTCCGAGGTCTCGATGACGGTCTTGGGAACTTCGATGAGGCCGTCACGCAGATGGATGGTGCGGTCGGTAATGCTGGCCAGCTCCTCGTCGTGGGTAACGATGACAAAGGTCTGTCCGAAACGGTCGCGGAGGTCGAAGAACAGACGGTGCAGCTCCTGCTTGTTCTGGGTGTCGAGCGAACCAGAAGGTTCGTCGGCCAGTATGACTGCGGGGTTGTTGACCAGTGCTCTTGCCACAGCAATGCGCTGCTTTTCGCCACCCGACAGCTGAGCCGGCTTGTGATTAGCACGGTCGCTGAGGTTCATAAACTGCAACAGCTCACGGGCTCGTTCACGGGCTTTCTTATTGGATTTGCCAGCGATGTAGGCCGGTATCATGATGTTTTCGATAGCTGTGAATTCTGGCAGCAGCTGGTGAAACTGGAAGACAAAGCCGATGTGGAGGTTCCGGAAGTCGGCGAGTGCCTTTTGGCTGAGTGTGGTCACGTCGACAGAATCGACACACACGTTGCCGCTATCGGGACGGTCGAGGGTGCCGATGATTTGCAACAGTGTGGTTTTTCCTGCACCTGAGGGTCCCACGATGCTGACGACCTCGCCGCGGTCGATGTGCAAGGTGATCCCCTTCAGGACTTCTAATGAGCCGAAACTTTTTTTAATGTCTGTAATGTCAATCATGTGTCCTTAATTTATTGATTTTACGCAGCAGCCAGTCATAGACCGACTTTTCCTCATGGTGCTGGGCCTCGGTGAAGCTCATGCAGTCCTCCTTCTGGTCACCATACTGGTCGGGGAAGATAATCATGAGGTTCTTGCCCGAGAAATACTTCTGCAGTTCGTCGGGCAGCCGCTCCAGGGCATTTTTGTAGGAGATGGTACCCTTACGGGCGGTGACGACGACGAAGAGATGGTCGTCGGCGATGTGGGCCGCCAGCTGGGGAAGCTCGTTCCAGTGTTCCATCGCCGTATACTCTGCGCGTACCGACGGATGCCGGCTGTTGATGTATTCGGCAATAAGCTTCAGCGATTCCCCACGACCGTGGAACTGTATGCGGCAGTCCAGTTCACTGGCCAAGCGGCAGAGTCGCTCGAGCCACCGGTGGAAACCTGGCTCGTACTCGGCACGGCTGGGTACTGCCACACGAATGCGCCGCAGCGTGTTTAGCGGCTGGACAAAGCGCGCCAGCATAATCTGCCGGCTGAGTCCGTTGTAAAGGCTCTGGATGAAATCGCCCCAGAATTTGGCGTTGCGGTCGGTGTGAACGTGCATGCCCATAATAATCTCGGTACAGCCCGTTTCACGAAAGGCGTGCTTGATGCCGTTGGCAATGTTCGATGCCAACCGAACCTGCGTCTGCAAATGAACTTCGGAGGCGGAGGCCTGGCGCTCAAGCTGTTCCAACAGCTGCAGACCGGCATTGCGGTGATACACCGACTTTTCGTCGTCATAGACGACATTCAGCGCCACCAGGTCGCGCCGACGGTGGCTGTTGCCAACGAAAAGTGCAAGATTCAGCAACTGCGGTGCTATCTCGCGATACTTCACGCAGATAAGTATCCGGTCGTTTGAAGTCCTATATGTCTCTTTGGCTTCAAGGGTACTATTAGCCTGATAGGCCTCGTTGGGCTTATGAGCAGTCAGTACAATCTGCTTGGAGGCATGTTCGGTCATAAGCGTAGAGATGACACAGGTAACGAGAATCATCAGAACGACGCCGTTGAGCATGTTGTCGTTAACCAGGTATTGTCCAGGTGCTATCTCTAACCTCATGCCCACCATGACCATTGCGATGGCACCAGCCGCATGGGCAGAGGTGAGTCCGAACATCATGTTTCCGTCAGCCTTGGGCAGTCGGAACAAGAGGCTCGACAGATAGGCCGCCACCGCCTTGCCGAAGGTTCCGAAGAAGGCAATGAGCAGCATCACCCAGAGCACGTAGGGGCCTTGTGTCAATGTGCGTACATTGATGAGCATGCCGACACCGATGAGGAAATAGGGAATGAAGAGGGCGTTGCCAGTGAACTCGATGCGGTTCATGAGCGGCGAGACATGCGGTATATACCTATTTAATATAAGACCCGAGAAGAAGGCTCCGAAGATACCCTCCAGTCCGATGAGGTCGGTGAGGGCCGCATTCAGGAACATGATGGCGAGCACAAAGATGAACTGCATGACAGCATCGCTGTAGCGTCGCAGGAAGTAGCGCGTCAGATGTGGTATGAGCCACAGCATGGCGACGATGTAAAGGGCAAGCTTTACAACGAAGAGAACCCAGAACAGAAGGAACGAATTAGTGGGATTGGCCGCTTCGCTCTGGGCGTTAAACGATGTATGGCTGGCTGCGAGTGCAGCAATCATGACCAAGGCCAGGAAAAGGCTGATAAGGGAAGACCCGACGGAGAGACTCACACTGTGGTGGCGTTGCAAGCCATAGCGTCCGATAATAGGGTAGGCGATAAGGGTGTTCGATGCCATGATACAACCTAACAGGAACGATGCCGTGGGTGAGTAGTGGAGCAGGCTGATGGCCATGACGTATGTCATTCCTAAGGGAACCAGACAGGTCAGCAGTCCGAAGATGACGAACTGGCGGGTGTTGCGCTTCACACCTTCCATGTCCATCTCGAGTCCGGCAAGGAACATGATATAGTACAGACCAACTCGCCCGAAAAGCTCGAACGAGTCGTCGCGTTGCAGGATATTCAGTCCGTATTGCCCCATCAGGACACCTGCCAGCACCATTCCGATGATATGCGGAATTCTGAGTTTACCCATGATGATTGGGGCAAACAGAATGATGAGCAACACCACGAAGAAAATCAACGTGGGGTCCTGGATTAGCGGCTGTGTAGCGAGCAGGGGCATGACAATCGTTAGAATTTCGATGCAAAAATACAACTTTTTGTTGAGATATGTGTTGTTTTCCTACTTTTTTTGTAACTTTGCGGCCAAATTCAGGTATTAATATATGAAAGTAGCAATTGTAGGCGCCAGTGGCGCTGTAGGCCAGGAGTTCCTGCGCCTGCTTGACGAGAGAAATTTTCCCATGGATGAGTTAGTGCTGTTCGGCTCAGAGCGGTCGGCCGGCACAAAGTATGTTTTTCAGGGTAAGGAGCTAACTGTGAAGTTGTTGCAGCATAATGACGACTTCAAGGATGTTGACATCGCCTTTACCAGTGCCGGTGCTGGTACATCGAAGGAATTTGCAGAGACCATCACGAAGTACGGCTGCGTGATGATTGACAACTCCAGTGCATTCCGTATGGATGATGATGTGCCCCTGGTCGTTCCTGAGTGTAACGCTGAGGATGCCTTGAATCGTCCTCGTGGTATTATCGCAAACCCGAACTGTACGACCATTATGATGGTCGTGGTACTGCAACCCTTGGAGAAGCTCAGTCATATCAAGCGTATTCATGTGGCTTCCTATCAGAGTGCCTCTGGTGCAGGTGCCGCCGCTATGGCCGAGCTGCAGCAGCAGTATAAGGAAATTGTGGAGACAGGTGAGGTGAAGACCATCAAGAAGTTCCCTCACCAGCTGGCCTATAACGTGATCCCCCAGATTGACGTGTTCCAGCCCAATGGCTATACGAAGGAAGAGATGAAGATGTATAACGAGACACGTAAGATTATGCATACCGACGCCAAGTGTTCGGCTATGTGTGTCCGAGTCTCTTCATTGCGTAGCCACTCTGAGAGCGTGTGGATTGAGACCGAGCGTCCCCTCAGTGTAGAGGAAGCTCAGCAGGCCATTGCCGCTGCTCCCGGATGTACGCTCGTCGATGATCCGTCGACGCTGACCTATCCCATGCCCCTCAAGACCGCCGGTAAAGACGACGTTTACGTGGGTCGCGTACGCAAAGACCTCAGCGATGAAAACGGCCTGACTTTCTGGCTCTCTGGCGACCAGATCCGTAAGGGTGCTGCTCTGAATGCCGTGCAGATTGGCGAATATTTGATTAAAGTTGGAAACGTAAAATAAAACTAGATTAATTATGAAAAAGCTTATGTTTGCTTTTGTGGCCGTCGTGGCCATGTGCGCCTGCTCCGGTGAGCGTGGGTATATCAACTATCGTGGCGTCTCAATGGGTACGCCAGCTAAGCAGATGGTTGAC
Organism: uncultured Prevotellaceae bacterium; assembly: GCA_902794405.1. Lineage (GTDB taxonomy): Bacteria > Bacteroidota > Bacteroidia > Bacteroidales > Bacteroidaceae > Prevotella. Next base: position 653 of record CADBHI010000132.1, on the reverse strand, counting down.
TCCATCCTGCAGAAGCTGCCTAATCTCTGGCTCGACACTACGAAGTATGAGGATCGCTATGTGCTGGCCGATACGCTGGCCCGTAACTTTACGGTGGCTGTCTATCATAGGAATGACACCATTGTCGATATTCTGGAAAACTATTCGGCTACCTACAATGACTCCACGACTCAGCTGTGGCAAGCTCTGCACGACGAGATGGAGAAGGAGTTTGGTTGGCCTAACATGGGTAAGCACGGTGACCTTCACAAGGAGGCTACGTTCCAGAATGACAAGGGTACCGTCCTGCTGACGCTGTTGAACACCTATTCGCCGACGGTTACCGTCCGCTATTCTACAGAGAGAAGAAAGTAAGAAGATACTTCCATCAACGAAAAAAGCAAGCTGTTGAGCTTGCTTTTTTTGTGTCGACACTTGCGACACAATTTTCTTAATCGAACCAACGCCAAAATTAGTCTTTTATCCGTATCTTTGCAAAAAAAATACGAGATTTCTTTTCGACTTTTGCCTTCCTCTATCGTATACTTATTAGAGCAATGAACAAAACGGTGCAAATAGACGGTGAGATTATCTCACGAGCCATGAGCGGCGATAAGACCGCGTTCAGATGGGTGGTACAGACCTGTCAGGGGATGCTGTTCTCGCTTGCACTG
>CADBHI010000131.1:2531-8512 GCA_902794405.1 uncultured Prevotellaceae bacterium | reverse complement strand
CACCGGCGACTCTTCCTCCACAATTTCGCGGCTGACAGTCTTGTAGAGTGTATAGTTCACCTCGTCGGGATCGAGCAGGATATTATACTCGAAGTAGTCTTTCAGTCCACGGGTGATGTTGTCGTAATCATCAACCTTGATTCCTTCAGTTTGCAGGTAGGCCTGCACCTCAGGTGTTAGTTTCACCTTATTTATATATAGGGTGACCTCTTGCGTCGAGAGGAGCAGATAGCTGACGAATACAGGATTGCAATGCACGTCGGTGCCTCGCAGATTCAATGTCCAGGCAATATCGTCAAGCGCCGACATCAACATACCGTCGGCATGACGTTCGCGTAGAGCCTTGCGGATACGGGCAATCTTATCGTGACAACTCTCGCCAGCATATTCCATTGGGAAAATCTCAACAGGGCGGTCAGGAATGGCAGGACGATCGTGCCATATCAACTTGAGCGGGTCGAAATTGGTACGAAGCGTAAAGCCCCCTTCCTTACGCAATTCGGCTATCAGCTCCTTCACGCTGCTTACCGAGGAGCACCAACCGTCGATTCCGACCTCGGTGGAAAGTGGAGAGTCGAGATGGGAGAGTTGGGTGTTGAGCCACTGAGCAATGGTTGGTGTACCCTCTATCTTCAGCTTCATCAACTGGAACTCCGTACCCCGCAGCTGTTCTTCAGCCGCAATGAAATAACGAGAGTCTGTCCATAAAGCTGCTGAGGTCAGCGTCACCACTGCCGTTCCTGCCGAGCCATTGAAGCCCGAAATAAACTCACGTCCTTTCCAATGGTCAGGCACATATTCGCCCTGATGGGGATCGGTACTGGGGAAAATAAAAGCTGCGAGATGCTCTCTTCGCATCACCTCACGCAATTCTTCTAATCGCTGGTTGACTGTCATTGCCATAATTATACCTTATTTATTAATTTCCGGATGCAAAGATAAATGAAAAAAACGAGAGAGAAAATAGCATAAACCGTTATTTAATCTTAAATTATATTAATACCGTATGCTTTTCCTCTAAATATATTAGGTAGAACGAGAAAATAATTGTACCTTTGCAGCCCGAATTGCGCTTTTAGTATGGGCGTATTGCGTAAATAGCTGAATATAAACAAAATAATATATAACAAATAATTAAAAGTAAAGTATTATGCCTACAATTTCACAATTGGTAAGAAAAGGCAGAAGGGTAATTGTCGACAAGTCAAAGTCGCCCGCGCTGGACAACTGTCCTCAGCGTCGTGGTGTCTGTGTACGTGTCTACACAACAACCCCGAAGAAGCCTAATTCGGCTATGCGTAAAGTAGCCCGTGTTCGTTTGACCAACCAGAAGGAAGTCAACAGTTACATTCCCGGAGAGGGACACAACCTGCAGGAGCACAGCATCGTGCTGGTTCGCGGCGGTCGTGTAAAGGACCTTCCCGGTGTACGTTATCACATCGTCCGTGGTACTCTTGATACCGCCGGCGTAGCTAACCGCACACAGCGCCGTTCTAAATACGGTGCCAAGCGTCCCAAGGCCAAGAAGTAAAAACTGACCGGAGAAGGTCAGAAGGCCACCCCCCAAAAGAAAAAAACAAATCCGTTTTGCTGGAGAAAATGTTATAAAGGTTGAGTAAATACTCAAGAGCGAGTATTGAAGAACGTGCAAGAACAGCCCCCAAGCAGACAAAAATCATTATTAAACAAAACAATGAGAAAAGCAAAACCAAAGAAGCGTGTGATCCTGCCGGATCCCGTGTTTAACGACAAGAAGGTGTCAAAGTTTGTGAACCACTTGATGTTCGACGGAAAGAAGTCGAAGTCTTATGAGATTTTCTACAATTCTCTGGACATTGTCAAGACAAAGATGAAGGACCAGGAGAAGTCTGCCCTTGAGATTTGGAAGCAGGCACTGGACAATATCACCCCGCAGGTCGAGGTGAAGAGCCGCCGTATTGGTGGTGCTACGTTCCAGGTTCCTACCGAAATCCGTCCCGACCGTAAGGAGTCGGTTTCAATGAAGAACATGATTCAGTTCGCTCGTAAGCGCAGCGGTAAGTCAATGGCTGACAAGCTGGCAGCAGAGATTATGGATGCATTCAACAACCAGGGTGGTGCCTTCAAGCGTAAGGAGGACATGCACCGCATGGCTGAAGCTAACCGTGCTTTCGCTCACTTCCGCTTCTAAGTAGTTTATAAGGTTAAAAGGTTAAAGGATAAATAGAAAATGGCAAAACAAGATTTGCATTTGACGCGTAACATCGGTATCATGGCTCACATCGATGCCGGTAAGACGACCACTTCGGAGCGCATCCTGTTCTACACAGGTAAGACCCACAAGATTGGTGAGGTGCACGACGGTGCCGCCACCATGGACTGGATGGCTCAGGAGCAGGAGCGTGGTATCACCATTACTTCGGCTGCTACTACCTGCTATTGGGAGTGGAACAAGAACAAGTATAAGATCAACCTGATTGACACTCCGGGACACGTGGACTTCACCGCTGAGGTAGAGCGTTCACTCCGTGTGCTCGACGGTGCTGTGGCCACCTACTCGGCTGCTGACGGTGTTCAGCCCCAGTCTGAGACAGTATGGCGCCAGGCTGACAAATACAACGTACCCCGCATCGGTTACGTCAACAAGATGGACCGTTCAGGTGCCGACTTCTTCGAGACCGTCCAGCAGATGAAGGACATCCTCGGAGCCAACCCCGTAGTCATCCAGGTGCCCATCGGTGCTGAGGAGAACTTCAAGGGTCTGGTTGACCTCATCAAGATGAAGGCCATCCTGTGGCACGACGAGACCATGGGTGCTGAGTACGATATCGAGGACATCCCCGCCGACCTGCAGGACGAGTGCGACGAGTGGCGTAACAAGCTGCTCGAGGCTGCTGCTGAGTATGACGAGGCACTGATGGAGAAATACTTCGATGATCCCGCTTCCATCACGGCAGATGAGATTATCGCTGCTATCCGCAAGGGTACCATCTCGCTGGCTTGCACGCCCATGCTCTGCGGTTCTTCGTACAAGAACAAGGGTGTTCAGCCCCTGCTCGACTACGTTTGTGCATTCCTGCCTGCTCCTGTCGATACCGACGTGGTGATGGGTACCAACCCCAACACCGAGGAGGAAGAGGGTCGCAAGCCCTCTGAGGATGAGCCGACAGCCGCTCTGGCATTCAAGATTGCCACTGACCCCTACATGGGCCGTCTGGTATTCTTCCGCGTCTACTCTGGTTCTGTGAAGGCCGGTTCTTATGTCTTCAACCCCCGTTCGGGCAAGAAGGAGCGTATCAGCCGTCTGTTCCAGATGAACTCAAACAAAGAAATCCCCATGGAGTCTATCGACGCCGGCGATATCGGTGCAGGTGTAGGCTTCAAGGATATCCGCACAGGTGATACCCTCTGCGACGAGGAGAAGCCCATCGTGCTGGAGTCTATGTCCTTCCCTGACACCGTGATCTCTATCGCTGTGGAGCCGAAGTCTCAGGCCGACGTTGCCAAGCTCGACAACGGTCTTGCAAAACTTGCCGAGGAAGATCCTACGTTCACCGTACGTACCGACGAGCAGAGTGGTCAGACTATTATCTCGGGTATGGGTGAGCTCCACCTCGATATCATCATCGACCGTCTGAAGCGCGAGTTCAAGGTAGAGTGTAATCAGGGTAAGCCCCAGGTGAACTACAAGGAAGCCATCACCAAGACCGTCATGAACTATCGTGAGGTTTACAAGAAGCAGTCTGGTGGTCGCGGTAAGTTTGCTGACATCATCGTGAACGTAGGTCCTGTTGATGACGATTGGGATATTGCCAAGGACGGCGGATTGCAATTTGTCAACGAGGTGAAGGGTGGTAACATCCCCAAGGAGTTTATCCCCTCTATCCAGAAAGGCTTCGAGGCAGCCATGAAGAATGGTATCCTTGGTGGCTATCCTATGGACTCGCTGAAGGTTGTCGTTGTCGACGGTTCGTTCCACCCCGTGGACTCAGACCAGCTGTCGTTCGAGATTGCCGCACAGATGGCATACAAGGCAGTCTGCGCTCAGGCTAAGCCCGTACTGATGGAGCCCATCATGAAGCTCGAGGTGGTAACACCTGAGGAGAACATGGGTGACGTCATCGGCGACCTCAACAAGCGTCGCGGTCAGGTCGAGGGTATGGACGAGGCTCGCTCTGGTGCCCGTGTCGTCAAGGCTAAGGTGCCCCTGTCAGAGATGTTCGGCTATGTCACCGCTCTGCGTACCATCACTTCCGGCCGTGCTACCAGCTCTATGGAGTACAGCCACCACGCACCAATGTCTTCAGCTCTGGCCAAGGCCGTGCTTGAGGAGGTGAAGGGTCGTGCCGACCTCGTATAAGCGCTACTTAAAAAAAGTAAATAGTGAATTGTCCTGAAGGCGATTTATCGCTTTCGGGACATTTTATTTGTTAGGGATAAAAAACAACAACTATGCTGGATAGACTCTTTCTACTACTCGTTGCCACAGCTGTTGGCATACCGGCCCTGGCGACAGGGAAGGCAAGTTCTTGCCCTTGCGTACAGATCACACCTCAGCGTCTACCCGACCTGAACATACCACGCGAGGGACATGCCGTGTTCTGTGCCGGTGGCGAACTGATGGTGGCTGGAGGCCATACCAACGGCTTCGTGCCCACGGCCACGGCTGAGTATCTGATGGACGGCGAGTGGCATCAGCTGCCAATGACCTATACCCACGACCACGGTACGGCATTAGTACTGCGTTCCGGGCAGGTTCTGTTGGCTGGAGGCAGCAAGGAGGAGATGGGCGTGGGTCAGTCGTTCGGCGTGGAGATGTACGACCCGGCAAGCCACTCGTTCACGGGCTTTGGTTGCCTGAGTCAGAAAAGGACGCTGGCATCGGCTATGGAGTTGGACAGCGGAAAGGTCATCATCACCGGTAACTGGTATGCCGACGATGTCGTTGAGGAGTTCGATGGTCAGCAGTTCTTTACTCCTGTCAAGCCCGTCACCGTAGGCCGCGTCGTTCCCTACCTTTTCCGAACGTCGCAGGGTGATGTGCTCATCGTGGGCGATCGTGACCCCCATGACCACTTGGCCGACACCATTGTTGTCGACCGCCTGAATGGCGAACCGTTCACCGTACCGCTGCTGCAGCAGTGGAAACCGCTGACATACAATGCCCCCACAACCGCTGATGCCGGCTTTATCGGCGATGAGACGCAGGGACGCTATACCTACCTCATGGCTGTAAGGAACTTCGAGCGTACCCGTGAAAAGCCCGAACTGAAAGGCGAACCAGCTGGACAGATAGCCATCGTGCTGGTAGAGGACACCGCCTTCACACTGTTGCCCACCATCTGCCCCATACCAATGATGAGTCCGCTGGGCACTGGCCCCATCTTATATGACAGAGGCTACATCATGGCCGACCGCCGTGCACAGCAAGCCTACCTCTGTGGTGTCGACAAGGACAAGCGGTTCTATGTAGTTAGCATCGGCTACACCGAGCGGCCAGCTCCTTTGACGCTCTACTATACCGATCCGCTTCCCGACTGTGGCTTCTACGTTCCCTCACTTACGCCACAGGGCAACCTGGCCATCGTTGGCGGCAGTTCGAAGAACGACTACGACTCTGACAACTTCACTCCTACGGCGTCGGCGTGGCTCATTCCCTTGGGTCGGCAGGACAACGTGACGACGGCTGCCAGTCGTTGGCCGGACAGTCTGCCGTGGTGCATATTGGCCATCGGTGGCGTGATGTTGGTCGGTGCATGGATGTTTGTTCGCAGGCTGAAAACCAAGGTCGTTCCTCCTGCCCGACAGACTGACAGCACAGAAAGTCGTAAAGAACAGTATGAATTTATCACCGACAATGGGAATGAAGAATTGCTGGAGCGCATCTATCAGCTGATGGACAAGCGGCAGCTTTTCCGAAACAGCGAGCTTAAGGTTGCTGACGTGGCAGAAGTGCTGTGTACTAATAGCCGCTATGTCACCGACTGTATCAAAGACAGGCG
>CADBHI010000131.1:0-2501 GCA_902794405.1 uncultured Prevotellaceae bacterium | reverse complement strand
AGCGAGCGTTCCTTCTTCCGCATCTTCAAGGACGTTACTGGCATGACCACTACCGAATGGCTGGGGCGGTTTGGCCAAACGGGTGAATGAATCTTGCCCCAAAGGGTGAATGAAAAAAGTCTTTTGAGTAATTATGATGAAGCAAATATGAAAAGGGCAATGCTACTCATCTTCGTCTTCCTCCATCTTGCAGATTTGCCTTGTTTCTCTTCTGGCTTCCTTCCAACGAGGGAAGAACTTGTCCATCAGTGCATGGAAGCGGGCGTTGTGGCTTGGTTCCAACAGATGGCACAGCTCATGAACCACCACATGCTCGACACACCATTCCGGCAACAGCAACAGATAGGCAGAGAAGCAGATGGACTTGTCCCTGACATTGCAGACACCCATCGTGAAATCATCGCCTTATAATATACAATGGTTGGCTTCACGCCCATCTCCTTGGAATGACGTCCCACCATCGGCTCTATCAGGGCTTTTCTTACGTGCCTCGGCTATCCACTCGCGGTGTTCCTCAATGAACCGCTCCACTTCTTTCTTTGGCATGCCAATAGGTGCCGACACATGCACATCGCCGTTCTTTACAATGCGCATCGACAGCCTCCTGGTTCTCCTGTATGTTACCTGTATTGCCATATCAATCAAAAGAAAAAATATTTCTCTACCATTGCTTGCAGCTGGTCTGGAGTAAGGTTGGCAATACCAGTCTTCTCAATCAGCGCAAACTCCTCCTTGTTCTTGCTTATGACGAATTTGCGTTCTTTGCCATCAATCTCAGCAAGCAGATGGTAGTTACCTTTGTATGCCTGTTCCATGCGGATGTTGGAAACCGAATGACCGTTCATTGAGAACTCAGACAATTCAGATTCATCCCATTCTCCCCATACTTTCAGGTGGCTGATAATTGTTGCCTCTACCCTACCCGTCCATTGCTCAGAAACACCGTATTTCGTAGCAATGGACCTGAACTGTTTCAATGATGCAACCACTTCACGGATGATGGCATCAGGTCGGCGAATGCCATTGTCGCGGGCAAACTGGATGGCATCCTCACGGGTAATGCCACGAAGCTTGGCCCTGATATACAAGCAATGGTCTTCGTTAGGCAGGAAACCACCATTATCTATAATATAGGTGATATCATAGGCTGGTGACAGTCGCCAACTGCCATCCTCATCCATGATGAACGAGAAGTTCTTATTGTGGTCATCGGTGTTGTTGGCCAGAATATTGAAGACCATTCTACGGAAAACCTCCTGGCAGTCGGATTCTGGTAGATGTAGCTTGCGACAGACGGCTATCAGTTGCTCATAGCTGTCAGCATCTGGACTGATGGCAGCTAACGTTTGGGTATAAATCTTCCTCTCACCGTCACGATCAAAACGCTTGGTGATGAAATGATTATTGCCGTCAACGGTATATAGTTCAGACGGCATCATACGGATTCCTGCCATCGTAGCCAACTCATAGTAGGCCATCTCCAGTTCTGCAGAACTGTACTGCGTATTGCCGAACTTCAGCAGACAGTAGTCGTAGTTCTTCAAACCAGATATCTGCCCACTGCGAATCTCGCCAGTCTTTCGGTTGATGGCAATGATGGCCTTTGGCTGACGACCACCAGCAGATGTGCCGACAGTCAGCAACGACTGCATGGTAATGCTTTCATCTGGCATGATACGTGCCTGTTCCCTCTCTGTGTAGATGCGTTCTGCCAAGTCAGCCAATGATTTCATGTCTATCTTCTCAGCTTTACGCTCACGGGCGTATTCAGGCTGGAACTCCAAGGCACCCATACCACGTTTACCAATGAACGAGAGTTTATCCAAAGGAGTGATATCGGCATTGGCCAGATGGTTCTGTTGCCGCCAGAGGTCGAAGAGCTGATTACCCCAGGCATCAGGCAACGAATCCGCAACGAATGCGGGGAGCTTCTGGTAGATCCTGGCATCCTCACCCCAAACGGGTGCAAGTCCTCGTGCTCCATCGATGGGTGCAACCAAGGGAGAGATATTCAGTCCTCGCTTGATCCACTCAGGGTTGTACATGAAATAAGCCAGCCTCCTGCGCTCATCCCATGCCAAACGTCCTATCTCTTCTCCCCAAAGGATAACTTTCAATGAACTTGTCATAACAGCCTACTTCTTATTCGTGTGACGTATTCTCTGAGCCTTCTTCTCTTCCCTGCGAACAAGGTAAGGTGACTCAGGCAACTCTGGCAGCACATCGTCCAATGCATTCACCTGACCGACCACCCTGAGAAGCAAGATAAAGGTGGACAGCGACAAGTTGTTTGCCGTACCATTCTCAAACTTGTGGATGGTTGTCAAACCGATGCCAGACTGCTCTGCCACCTCCTTCTGGGTAAGGTTGCAGCGCATCCTGTAATCCTTGAACCGTGAACCAAGCAATCTTACCAGTTCAGGCGTAGAATATTCGTAAAAGTCTGCCATAATCAAAATATTTATTATTCAACAAACTGATATTTATATATCTATTTAAAT
>CADBHI010000130.1 GCA_902794405.1 uncultured Prevotellaceae bacterium | reverse complement strand
TTGTGTGCCCCCTGGGTGCCCCTCAAAAAAATTCAACAACCATTTTGCGTATACTCGCAGACTTTTTGTGTGTACGCGTAAGCTTTTTTGCGTATACGCACAAGGTATTTTGTGTATACGCAAAAGGTAATAACTCATAGCTAAACGCCCTGCAACTCGGCTCCTTTTTCCTACTTTAGTGGCGCTAAATTCCCAAATGGGGGGCACCCAGGGGGCACACATGGGGCACACTTTTAGGCCTATGGTGCCCCCGTCAACATACACGTAATCAGCGCGTTATACCAAATAGGGGCACAGGGGGCACACTTTTTTTGTTGTTCCATAGATAGAACAACGGTGATATGTCACACGGATATCACGGAAGGTTCTTGCGTCCCTGCGGTTCTTTCAGTCGCTACGCTTGGTGAAAGCGGCATAGCCGAGCGGCAAGCGTCCAAAGGCCGAGCTTAGCTCGACGGTCCACTCTCGGCTTCTCCCCACCCCTAAAGGGGCAAAGGCTACGGGTAGGCGAGCATCGCTCGGGCGCTCGAACTTGTTCGCTTTGCTTGCAAAGAATGGGCTGGGGGCGGGGTCAATGACTCGGCTTTCTGGGGAATTATGGGGAATAGGTATTTTTTAACCCTCAAAGCACACGCTATTACAAAATAAATGCGTAACTTTGCACCGGTTATACAAATTTCGACGATATGACGGCAATTACAATTAACATCCCAAACCACGAGGTTAGCTTCTTTAAGAAGATGATTGCGAAGATGGGCTGGACATACAGCGAGGCTGATGTAGTACAAATATGGTTGGAACGTCTGACATACCCTTTTCCGGAACCTTTGACGGACAAGGCCACACGCTAACCGTCAACTACCAAAACAATACATCCGATTTGTGGGCCCCGTTCCGTTTTGTCAAGAATGCCACCATCCGCAACCTGCACGTGAATGGCACCATCAAAATAACACAACAATTTGCTGCGGGGATTGTGGCTAAAGTTGTTAAGGATGGCAATGTCAGCATTGAGAACTGCCACAGCAGTGTCACCATTGAAAGAGAATCTACATCATCCTCAGTTTTTTATGCTTATTATGCTGGCTTTGTGGCCAAAAACGACAATAGCAGCTTAACCATCACCGGCTGTATTTTCGATGGCACACTGAAGGCCCATAAATCTTCTACTACCAGAAAAGGCTGCGGTTTCGTTGGTTCAAACTATGGTACGGTCAGCATCACAAACTCGCTCTTTAAGCCAAGTAGTATCCTTAACATTAAGTCTGATCATAGCTACACTTTCTGTCCTAACACTGACGGCACCGTCACCATCACCAACAGCTACTACACCAAGACCCTCGGCACCGCGCAGGGCACCCAGGCATACGTCTATACCCCTGCTACTGACAGTTTTGTGCCTGCTAATGTCGGTGAACCCATCGCCAACGGCACCTATAGTGTAAGCGGCATCACCGCCTACTCCGACGGACTGAAGCGAGACGCCGATTTCTATATGGTGAAAGCCAGCGTGAGCCTCGCCGACAATGACGACAACAGCACTGCCATCATCGACAAGCAGGTGGCCGACGTGACGCTCTCAGGTCGCACGCTCTACAAGGATGGCGACTGGAACACGATTTGTCTGCCGTTCGACGTGACCCTTAGCGGCAGACCGCTGGCCGGAGCCACAGCACGGACGTTGACCAGCGCCAGCATCTCGGGCACGACGATGAACCTGACCTTCGGCGACGCCGTCGATGAACTCGTGGCTGGTAGACCTTATATTATAAAGTGGGAGAATGGCGATAACATCATCAACCCCGTATTCGAGGGCGTGACCGTCGACAAGACCGAGCACAACTTTACCAGCGGATCAGGCGATACACAGGTGCGCTTCCTCGGCACATACAAGAGCAAGACGTTCACCGGCGAGGACAAGAGTATCCTGTTCCTCGGCGAGGACAACATGCTGTACTATCCTCAGCCCGACATCGACACCGAGAACCCCGAGAACTCGAAGTTCCCCACCATCGGTGCCTGCCGTGCGTACTTCAAGATTGGTGATGGCGATGCCCTCGCCCGCCAGATAACGGCGTTTAACCTTGATTTCGGAGACAGCAGCGAGAGCACCGGCATCCGTGAGATATATACTGACCCCGCCCCCAGCCCCTCCCCTACAGGGGTGGGGAGATCCGCGTGGTACTCGCTCGACGGACGGAAGCTCGACGGAAAGCCGACTAAGAGCGGCGTGTATATCCGCGAGGGTAAAAAGGTGGTGATAAAGTGAATTCTTTTTAGAACACCTCTAAAATAATACTGACTGTTGAGCTATAACTGCATTTTTTATGGGGTTATAGCTCAACTTTTTGCATTTTTCCTTCTCTGTTAAGCCAAAATGTTGTATCTTTGCAGTCTCAAATAGAAAGGACATGGTACACAGGATTATTGGAAGGAAGAAAGAACTGGAACAGCTCAGTTCAGCCTTGAATTCGGACAAGGCCGAGCTGGTGGCTGTTTACGGGCGCAGACGTATAGGCAAGACTTATCTTGTCAAGGAGTTCTTCAACGATAAGTTCGACTTTTACGCCACGGGAATCTTTGAAGGCAGCAAACAAGATGAGCTGGACGCCTTCTGCGACATGCTCCGACAGAAGCAGAAGGAAGGGAAGCTGCTGCCCCCCATATTGTCATGGATGGATGCTTTCACCGCGTTGCGCGACTACCTGATGAGGTTGCGCAAGAAGCGCATCGTGGTGTTCCTCGACGAGCTCCCATGGTTCGATGTGCCGTCGGGGCAGTTCCTGAAAGCCTTCGAATGGTTCTGGAACAGTTGGGGCTCTACACAAGACAACCTTAAGATGATAGTCTGCGGCAGCGCCACGACATGGATGACGGACAGGTTTATCAGCGGGAAGGGCGGTCTTTACAACCGCACGACGGAGCGCATTTACCTTGCCCCGTTCAATCTCGGTGAGTCTGAAGAGCTGATGAAGTACAATGGGCTGGACTGGGACCGCTCGCTCATACTTGACACTTACATGGTGTTTGGCGGTGTACCCTTCTATCTGGGTATGTTGAAGAAGAACCTAAGCCTCGACGCCAATATCGATGAGCTGTTTTTCCGTGAAGGTGCTCCGCTGCGCAATGAATACGACTTTCTCTTCCGGTCGCTTTTCAAGGAGTCGGACTACTACATGCGCATAATCGATGCCATTAGCAGAAAGAACATGGGGATAACACGTCAGGAGATAGCGGAGCAGGCCAAGGCATCGGCAAACGGCAGTCTGACGAAGGCCCTGAAAAATCTCATTGACTGCGACTTTATCAGGAAATACTCGTCGTTTGGCAAGAAAGAGCGCAACGCCTTGTACCAGCTCACCGACCTCTCCATTTTGTTTTACAAGCGGTTTGTGGAGAAATACAATGGGAAGGACGAGCACCACTGGAGCAATATCATCGACAGCCCTTCAAGGCGCACTTGGACGGGCATCGCCTTTGAGCAGGTATGCCTGTTGCATGTCCCTCAGATAAAACAGGCGCTGGGCATTGCCGGCGTACAGACAGAAGTGGGCTCCTGGCGCTTTGCCGGCGACGAATATTCGGCGGGCACGCAAATAGATATGCTTATCAGCCGACGTGACAGAGTAATCAACATCTGTGAGATGAAGTATTCATCGTTCGAATATGAGATTACACTCAAATACAACAGGGAACTACGTGAACGTGTCTCAACGTTCAGAAACGTCACAAAGACCCGGAATGCCCTGCACCTCACAATGATTACCCCCTGGGGTGTGAAGATGAACGCCAATTCGGGTGTCGTAACCCAAAATGTCACGCTGGATCATTTATTCAGGTAAGGCCATTTCTGGGAAAAACACTATCTTTGCATCGATATTGACGGCGTGCGCCTCGATGGCATGAGCATCCTGTTCCTCGGCGAAGACAACACACTGTACTATCCGCTGAGTGGCGCCAGCATAGGCGCCTGCCGTGCGTACTTCAAGATTGGCGAGGATGGCGCAGGTGCTCGCTCCTTGACGGCCTTCGACATCAACTTCAGCGACGAATCGACCGGCATCCGTGAGATAGATACTGACCCCGCCCCCAGCCCCTCCCCTACAGGGGTGGGGAGATCCGCGTGGTACTCGCTCGACGGGCGGAAGCTCGATGGAAAGCCGACTAAGAGCGGCGTGTATATCCGCGAGGGTAAAAAGGTGGTGATAAAGTAACGTTTAATAATTAGCTTGTCGTTTAAATATCATACTTTCACCCCGCCCCCAGCCCCGCCCCTATAAATAGGGGTGGGGAGTTGATGGGGAAAGTTTTTTTGCCTTTATTTCATTCTGATTTGCGTTAATTCTCCCAAATCCGTTGTTCTTTACAATCTTTTTTTGTAATTTTGCACGCTGAATCTTAACTTCAAACATATATTGTAGATATGGAAATTAAAATTACCTTCCCGGATGGCTCTGTTCACTCGTATGAACAGGGGGTTACGGGATTTCAGATTGCCGAGAGCATCTCGCCGGCTCTGGCACGCAGCGTTGTGAGCTGCGGAGTGAACGGTGAGACTGTAGAGTTGAATCGCCCCATTATGGAGGATGCCACCATCGCCCTCTATAAGTTTGACGACGATGAGGGTAAACACACGTTCTGGCACACCAGTGCCCACCTGTTGGCTGAGGCACTGCAGGAGTTGTATCCTGGCGTGCAGTTCGGTTTCGGACCCGCTGTCGAGAACGGATTCTTCTATGACGTGTTGCTGCCAGACGGCCAGATGATCAAGGAGAGCGACTTCCCCACCATCGAGGCCAAGATGAAGGAATTGGCTGGCAAGAAGGAGCCCGTGGTTCGCAAGGAAGTGGCCAAGGCCGACGCCCTGAAGGAGTTTGCCGCCGACGGTCAGACCTACAAGTGCGAGCACATTGAGCAGGACTTGGAGGACGGTTCAATCACCACTTACACTCAAGGAAACTTTACCGACCTCTGCCGCGGTCCGCACCTCGTGGACACGGGCGAGATCAAGGCTGTGAAGCTGACCAGCGTGGCAGGTGCTTTCTGGCGTGGCGATGCTACCCGTGAGCAGATGCAGCGTCTCTATGGTATTTCGTTCCCCAAGAAGAAGATGCTCGATGAGTATCTTGTCATGCTGGAAGAGGCCAAGAAGCGTGACCACCGTAAGATTGGCAAGGAAATGGAACTCTTCATGTTCTCAGAGAAGGTGGGCAAGGGTCTGCCTATCTGGTTGCCGAAGGGTACCGACCTGCGTCTGCGCCTGCAGGAACACTTGCGCAAAGTACAGAAGCGTTATGGTTATCAGGAGGTTATCACGCCGCATATCGGTGGTAAGAGCCTCTATGTGACTTCTGGCCACTATGCCCATTATGGTAAGGATTCATTCCAGCCTATCCATACACCCGAGGAGGGCGAGGAGTACATGCTGAAGCCCATGAACTGTCCTCACCACTGTGAGATCTTCGCCAATAAGCCCCGTTCATATAAGGATCTGCCCCTGCGTATTGCTGAGTTCGGTACGGTCTACCGTTATGAGCAGAGCGGTGAGCTGCATGGTCTCACGCGCGTGCGTTCCTTTACTCAAGATGATGCCCACCTGTTCTGCCGTGCTGACCAGGTGAAGCAGGAGTTCCTGAACGTGATGGATATCATCGGCGTGGTGCTGACGGCCTTCGGCTTCAACTTCGAGGCACAGATCTCGCTGCGCGACCCCAACGACCACGACAAGTATGTAGGTACCGACGAGGACTGGGCACTGGCAGAGCGCGCCATTCAGGAGGCTTGTCAGGAGAAGGGTCTGCCCGCCAAGGTGGAATATGGCGAGGCTGCTTTCTACGGTCCGAAGCTCGACTTCATGATCAAGGACGCTATTGGCCGTCGGCCGCTGTCGGAGAAGTATAATGACTACGCCCAGGAGGTGTGCCGTCAGTTCTCACAGGGTGGCGTACGTGCCACCATCGACCTGCGCAACGAGAAGCTTGGTCGCAAGATTCGCGACAACGAGCTGAAGCGTATCCCCTACATGGTCATCGTCGGCGAGAAGGAAGCTGCCGACGGCACTGTAGCCGTTCGTCCTCAGGGCGGTGGCGAGCAGAGCATCAAGACTATCCAGGAATTCATCGACGAGGTGAATGCAAAGGTTCAGGAAATGACAAAAGACTTCTAGGCCCACCCAAGCCCTCCCCAAGGGAGGGGTGTTTAGATAGATAAAGCAATGTATTTAGAATGAAGTATGTGAATTATGTAACCAAACATCCCCTCCTTTGGCGCTCCAGCTTGCTGGCTTGCTACCGGAGGGACGCAAGAATGGGCTTGGGGAGGCTTTTCGCTGTGGCTGCCTTGATGGCTCCTTCCATTTCTAATGCTCAAAATGAGGGCCCTACCATGGGCTGGAGCTCATGGAACACGTTTGGTCTGAACATTAGCGAGAGCATCATCAAGTCGCAAGCCAATGCGATGGTTACCAAGAAGCTGAAGGATGTAGGCTACGACCACATCAACATTGACGACGGCTACTTCGGTGGCCGCGACAAGAAGACAGGTCAGTTGCTGATACATTCCCAGCGGTTTCCGAAAGGCTTGAAGCCTGTGGTCGAATACATCCACTCCAAGGGGCTGAAGGCCGGCATCTACAGCGATGCAGGTCACAACACCTGCGGCAGTTATCACGGAGGCGACAAGACGGGTGTTGGCGTGGGACTCTATGAGCACGACCAGCAGGATGCAGACTACTTCTTCAAGGAATTGGACTTTGACTTCATCAAGGTTGATTTCTGCGGTGGCGACCCTATTCATAACAATGAAAACCTGAAGCTCAGCGAGGAGTCTCGTTACAAGGCTATTGCCAAAGCCATCAAGAACACGGGACGTACTGATGTTCGTATGAATATCTGTCGCTGGGCCTATCCTGGTACGTGGGTCTATGACGCTGGCTTCTCATGGCGTACTACTGGCGACATCAACGCCAGCTGGGAGTCTGTCAGGAATATCTTGGCCGAAAACCTCTATATGAGTGCCTATTGCACGAAGGGCCACTATAATGATATGGACATGCTGGAGGTGGGACGTAACATCGGCAAAGAGGAAGACAAGACCCACTTCGGTATGTGGTGTATCATGAACTCACCGCTACTCATTGGCTGCAACCTGAACAGCGTGACTGGTGATGCCCTCAAACTGTTGAAGAATGAGGAACTCATCGCATTGAATCAGGATACCCTTTACCAGCAAGCCTACTTGGTGGACTACAAGAACGGTTGTTATATCCTTGTGAAAGACTTGGAGCGTCGCGATAGTACGCTTCGCGCCTTTGCAGTCTATAATCCGACGGACGAGGAAAAGACCGTGCAGGTTGATTTCAGCAAGTTGTGTCTCGCTGGCAACGTGATGCTTCGTGACCTGTTCGAGAAGAAAGATGTGGGTACTTTTACCGAGAGTTTCGAGGTGACGCTGCCGAAGCATGGCACCCGTATTTATAAGGCTGATGCCGAGAGTCGTTTGGAGCGTGTACGCTATGAAGCCGAGACGGGCTACTGCAGCGCTTATTCGGAAATCACTGGTAATGTGTGTAGCTATTCTTCGTCATCCATCTGTTCAAGCGGCTACAAGGCAGGCTGGTTGGGCAAACGTGATGCAAACGACCTGCAGTGGCGCGACGTCTATAGCCGCGAGGGTGGGGAGTATAAGCTGACCATCGGCTACCTCAGCGGTCAGAGTCGTAACGTCACCGTCAATGTCAACGGCAAGAAGGTGCAGACGCTAAGCCTTAACTCCGGCAGTTTCGACAAGGTTGGCCGTAGGACAATCAATATCGAGCTGCTGCCGGGCTATAATACGATCCGCCTGTCGAATCCTTCGACGGACATGCCCGACCTCGACTATATTGACGTAGAGCCGACCAACACGACGGCTGTTGGCGGAGTGATACTGAACAAGAAAGAGGATCATCGTCAATACGACCTGCAAGGAAGGCCCGTAAGTCATACGGACAACCAGCGTAAGGTTGTCATCAGTAACGGAAAGAAGGTGCTGCACTAACGCAGCACCTTCTTTCCGTTTTGTATATAGATATTTCCCTTTTCAGGAGAAATGACCTTCCGGCCCTGTAGGTCGTAGAAGGTGTCTTCATCAGACTTGGCGATGCTGGCCACAGCCTGGTTGACGGCTGTGGGTTCGCTCTCGCACTGTATGCCAATCTCTGCAGCCGATGACCAGGCCTTGCCATTGATTTCCGACTTGGCCACTAACTTCAGGTAGCGCCCTGTGGTCACCTTCTTCAGCTTGGCCACCTGCAGTGACGAGGTGTTCTTGAACTCGCCGGAGACCACAGGCTGTCCCCAGGTCTTGCCGTCGGTGCTCAGGTACACTTCATATTCCTTAACCATACCATTCTGAGTACCGTCCTGACGGGAGAGGTAGGTGAAGGCCTTTACGCGATAGGAGGTTCCCATGTCGACCACCAACGTGTGGGGACAGCTTGGCTCACTGCCCTGATACTCGGTGTGCCAGAACGTGTTGGCCTTTCCGTCGAAGGCCAATTTCGCCTCGTTACCACCATGCTGGCTATCGACGCTTACGAGCTTCCATCCGCTCTTGTTGATGAACATGTCGAAGCTATAACTGACGGTTGCACTGGGCATCAGACCATCGGCAGTGCTGTAGGTCTTGATGGTGCAGGCATCATTGTTTTGGACAGCGGTAGTATACTTCTTAAACTCGCTACCGTTGATGCTGTACCAGATGGTTGCACCCTTTGTGGTGGTACTCATCTTGATGGAACCGTTGTCTTGGCGCTCACAGCTGACAGGCTGACTGACGGGCATGTCGACACGGGCCAATTGAGAGAGGTGAGAGGTGATGGACGAAAGGTTAGAGGCCTGGACGGGGATAATCATGAAGCGGAAGGGGGTATTGGCGCTGCGCAGCTCGTACTTGTCCAAGACCTCTGGGCCACATGAGGCGTTGCCTAAGCCTCTGGTCACAGCATCGAGCGACACGACGGACGTTGCACACGTCTTGAACTGGTAGGTGTGCTTGGAGCGGCTGTTGCGGTCGGTGTAGTTGTCCTCAGGGCGGAAGTGGACGGCAGAGGCTGCCATCTGGTCAGGAGCAGCGAAGAGCAGTCCCGTGCCATTGGTGTCAGTAAGCGACATCCAGCGCACCTCCTGCTTGGTGCCATGCTCCTGAGGCAGGATATATTCTTCATACTGGTCGGTGACGGTGCTTTCGTAGATGGCAGGCAGACATGCTTCCTTACGATCACGGTAGCTGTCCCACGGACCGCGTCCAAACCATGTCAGCTGCTCCATCTCCTTCGGCATTTCGAGCCGGAAGCCTAACTTAGGAATGATGACGCCAGTATTGGCAGGGTGAATGAGTGAGCTGACCATGATAGTGCCGTCGGCACAGACGATGAAGCAGTGGTTGACATCGAACTTGGTACCATTCTTGCCAGTATAGGTGCTGCTCATGTTAATGGTAATGGTGCGGCTGTCGTCGCTCTTGGTGATCTCGGCTCCATTGCCCTTGACGGTGAGCTTGCTCAGTCCCATGTTGTCCCAGCTTCCAGACTGATTGCCGTCGTTGTCGGTAGGCAGTCGGAAGGCGTTCAGCAGCAATGGCTTGCTGACCAGTTGCTGGCCGTCGAGCGTGTAGCCGCTGAGGGTACCCTGCGACTTATTGAAGGTAGCCTTGAAATTAGCGCCTGTAACATTGATGATAGTAGAGCCGTCGTCTACTGTCAGGGCGGGTAGGGTAGCCAGTGTTGAGAGGTCTTTCATCGGCTTCTTGGCCGCCTGGATGGGCAGCTTTTCTTCGGCCACGACATAGCCGGCATCAGCCCAGAGCGTGTTCTCCTTCTGCTTGGCAGTAAACTTGATGAAAGCCTCCTTGTCTGAGGTAAGCGAAGAGAGGGAAGAGGTGAGATTGTCGATGGTGATGGTAGCCGAATTGCCGGCTTTCACCTCCTTGTCGATGATACCCTGCGACAGGATGTTTCCATCCTCGTCGAGAACCTCATAGCTGATGTCATAGGTGGTGCTCGACAGGAAAGCCAGTTTGTTCTTCATCTGGAACTGATTGGATTTGCCGCTGACGGTGTGCCACTCCAAAGGCTGATACACCTTTTTAGTATTATATGACTTCGAAGTGAGGCTCCAGTCAGGGTGAACCAAACCGTTGATACAGAAGTTGCCGCTATTGGGATTGTCGCCGAAGTCGCCGCCATAGGCCCAGTATTCCTTGCCCGATGAACTCTTGGTGAGCAGTCCCTGGTCCTTGAAGTCCCAGATGAACTCACCCGTCAGGCAGGTATACTTTTCGTAGAGGTCGAACATGTCGCGGACGTTACCCATAGAGTTGCCCATAGAGTGGGAGTTCTCACACTGGATGTGGGGCTTTTGTCCTGTCTTGCCCTGCCTTGACGAGCCAATCCAATTGATGTTGTCGTAGCTTCCGTACATCGACGACGAGACGTCGGCGTAGTCGCTGTTGCCCTCGTAGTGTGTCAGACGGGTCTTATCCAACTGCTTGACTGCAGTGGATACAGCCTGGAAGTTGTTGCCACCGCCACACTCATTACCAAACGACCACATGAAGATGCAGACGTGGTTGCGCATCCAGCGGATGTGGTTCTGTGAGCGTTCAACCATCGCATTCTTGAACTTAGACTCTGATGACAAGCCCCAGTTGCCGTGACACTCCACGTTGGCCTCGGCCAGCACGTACATGCCGTATTTGTCGCAGAGGTCGTAGAATACAGGATCATTGGGGTAGTGCGAGGTGCGGATGGCATTGATGTTCAGTCGCTTCATGGTTTTAATGTCGCCTTCAATCTCCTCAGGAGTGATGGCTCGTCCGTTGATGGGGGAGAAGTCGTGACGGTTGACGCCGTGGAACACCATACGCTTGCCGTTGATGGTCAGGGCACC
>CADBHI010000129.1 GCA_902794405.1 uncultured Prevotellaceae bacterium | reverse complement strand
GAAGTACGACCTGGCAGTGCTGGTGCTGCAGAACATCATCAGCTGTCTGCGTGAGATGATGACACAGGGCGTTCCCGTGAAGCTCGACGGACTGGGCACTTTCTCGCCTGGCATCACCGGTCAGGGCGCCGCCACCATCGCGGGCTTCAACCCCAACGAGATGATCAAGGGCGTGAAGATCAACTTCCTGCCCGAGGGCTCCGGCGACGAGGACGACAAGCTTACCAAGAAGGCGCTGAAGGCCATCACCACGTTCGAGATGAACGACTACGTGGAGGTGAAGCACAAGACGGTCGACGGCAAGGACGTGACCTACCAGGAGCGCACTCCCATCCGCCAGATCGTGATTAAGCAGGCAGAGCCCGATCAGCCGTAAGGGAAAGTTAAGAAGTTAGAGAAGTTAGAGAAGTTAAGAAGTTAGAGAAGTTAGAGAAGTGACATGTAGTCCGGGATAAAGCGATGAGACATCAAGAAGAGCAATCAGCAAGAATTGACCTCTTACATCAGACATTATATATCTCTCATGTACGCCATCTGCTCATGTCGCTCCTGCTTTTGTAAACAAATAAAAAACGGAAATATCATGATTAGAATCAACTGGAACAAAGTAGCAAAATGGCTGAAAATAGCAGCTACAGTAATCACTACAATTGTTGGTACCATTGCGGTGCAGAGCTGTTACTAACTCAATTTTGTTGAGTTAGGAGTTGAGGAGTAAGGAGATGTGGAGTAAGTAGATATGGAGTAAGGAGTTGTGGAGGTATAGCAATCTACTACTTACTCCTCAACTCCTTACTCCTTACTACTTGCAAAATTTCTTATTTGTTGTAGCAGTCGAAGATGCTGCTTACAATCTGAGTAGGCAGTTTCTTGCTGACGAGACTTACGATCAATACAACGGGGAAGCCGCCAACCATAGCGATGGCACCGCAGTTGATGGGGTTGATGGGATTACCCAGAAGCATGTTGATAACCGTCAGTCCTACACCCCAGATGAAGCAGGCCCAGACAGAGGTGGTTGTTACGCCACGCCAGTAGAGACCCAGCATGAAGGGAGCCAGGAATGCACCTGCCAAGGCACCCCACGAAATACCCATGAGCTGGGCAATGAACGTCGGAGGATTGAGGGCAATGAGCAGAGAGATGGCGATAAAGAACATGATCAGTACGCGCATCACCACCACCTTACGGCGCTCAATTTTCTCGGCTACGATGTCGTCGATGGTACCGTCCTCTACCTCGCCAGGCAATGACTTCTTGTCGCGGTAGATGAGGTCGAGGGTCATTGTAGAGCTGGATGTCAGTACCAGCGATGCCAGCGTCGACATTGAGGCCGACAGCACCAGCAGCACCACGAGGGCGATGAGTACGTCGGGCAGGGTGACGAGCATGGCGGGTACGATAGAGTCGAAGGCTATCTTGCCAGTTGCAGGATTGATCACGGGGTCGTAGAGACGTCCGAAACCTCCCAAGAAGTAGCATCCGCCAGCCACGATGAAAGCAAAGATGGTAGAGATGACGGTGCCGCGCTTGATGGCAGCCTCGTCGGTGATGGAGTAGAACTTACCCACCATCTGAGGCAGTCCCATGGTGCCGAGCGACGTCAGGATAATCACTCCGAGCAGTCCCCACGGGTCAGGCCCGAACCATGTGGCAAACATGCCGCTGCCGGGTTCGGTAGCACCATCGGCAGGCAGCTGAGCCAGCTTGCTGACAGCTTCGGTAAGACCACCCTGTGCAGAAAGCACGGCAGCAATTACAGCCACAATGCCGAAGAGCATGATAATACCCTGAATAAAGTCGTTCATGGCTGTAGCCTTGTATCCGCCGAGGATGACGTAGACGGCAGTCAGTATCGACATGATGACTACGCAGTACTCGTAGGGAATGTTGAAGCCCATCTCAAAGAGTCGTGAGATGCCGCTGTAGACGCCAGCGGTGTAGGGAATCAGGAATACGAAGGCAATGATAGAGGCAGCCACGCGCAGCCCCTGGTCGGCATAGCGGGTGCCAAAGAAGTCGGGCATGGTGCGGCTCTCGATATGCTGCGTCATCAGCTTGGTGCGCTTACCCAGAATAATCCAAGCTAAGAGCGAGCCGATGACAGCGTTACCAATACCAATCCATGCGCTGGAAAGTCCGTACTTCCAGCCAAACTGTCCGGCATAGCCCACGAAGACCACTGCCGAGAAATAAGAGGTTCCGAAGGCAAAGGCCGTCAGCCAGGGGCCTACGGCACGTCCGCCCAATACAAAACCGTCTACACTGCTGGCCTGCTTGCGGGTGTAGAGACCCACGCCAATCATCACGGCCAGGAAAATGATGGTTAATACAACTTTTATTACCATAATTGGGCCCACCCAAGCCCATTCCCGAGCGGAGGCTCGCCTACCCGTAGCCTTTCCCCAAGGGAGGGGTGTTTAATTACAAGATAGGGTGGTGTTATCTTTTTTAATTATTAATACTCTATATATCTGTTTTACTGCCTATCCAAGAATATGTATCTAAACATCCCTCCCTTGGGGAGGGCTTGGGTGGGCTCAGAATGCTACCTGCACCTGTGCCTGCAGCCAGTTATAATCCTTTCCTAACTTGTCGCCACACATACAGCGGGTATACTGGAGCTGCAGACGGCACTTCTTGTAGTACCAGTACTGTAAGCCGACAGTCAGGTTGGTCTGGTCCCAACCATCCACCTTGGTGTTGCGATCGAAAGTCTCGCCTGAGGCAATCACGTCAAGGGCGTCGACTACAGGAATACAAAGCGTGGCATAACCACCACGGCTGCCAACCTCACCGTCCTTACCGCCAAGCCATTCGGCGCGGATGCTGGCGGGACGTGCCTCCTTATATTGTCCCTCAGAGTAGGGGCGGGTCTTGTATTCGGCACCTACTGAATATCGGTTGCGCTTATAGTTGTCACCTACCTTGATTTCGGGGTTCCAGGCAGCGGTGTTCACGGCGTTGCCAGTTCCTAAATAGCCTGAAGCTACGAGGCGCAGGCCATCGACGGGACGAACCTCCAGCTTACCCAGCAAGTCCTTCTGGTTATTGCGGTCTTTGCGGTTGATGCCTTGTCCGCTCATGAGTGCCAGCTCATAATGCAGGAAGTTGTTGGCCAGGTCACCGAACACCATGAGTCCCTGGTCACGGCCATAGTTCACACCGTTCAGGGGGTCGGGACCTTCACCGGCCAGATAGAGCACCGCCTGAGAGTAGACGTCGATGAGCTCCAGTTGTGTGGGCGACATCGGATTCTCCATGGTGTAGGAGTGCTTGAACTGGCCTAAGCGGACGGTAAGAGAATTGTCTTTGGTAATTCGGTAGTCGGTGTAGAATTCTTGGACTACGCTTGAGAAGTCGTGCATAAACAAAAATGACCAACGGTCGGTGATTCGGGCCTTTGCCCAGAGGAGTGTTCGCTTGAGGTTATAGGAGTTGTCTTTCTGACCATTCGGGTCTTGGTATGACCATCCTCCCTGTGCATAACCGTTTAACGTGATACGGCTGGTGAGGTCTTTCATCCAGTCAGAATCCTTACACTTTTGCCCCATAGCGGCAGTACTGCTGAACGCTGCCAATGCTACGGCCAGCGTCAGGCTTTTCAAAGTTTGCTTTTTCATTGTTTTATTACCATTTGGTTAAGTTTTTATTGTTTATGCGCTGCAAAATTACAACTTTTTCCGGATAATCAAGCAAAATATCAAGAAAAATTCATTTCCGGTTAAACCATTCGGGAGTTTTGGAGTCAAAAGATAAGAAATCATTAAGCCTAAACAACTGTACAATTGTTGAACAATCACTTATTATGAAAAAACTGTTTTTACCCCTGCTGCTGATGGTAGCAGTCTCTGCACATGCTGCAGAAAACCCTGTGTTAACGATTGAAGGTGGTCAAGTACAAGGCGTGCTGGCCGACGACCATCCTGACGTGTATGTCTATCGTGGCATTCCATACGCCGCACCTCCCATTCGTGAGAACCGCTGGAAGGCCCCACAGCCCGTTGTGCCCTGGAAGGGTGTAAAGATTTGCGACACCTTCGGACGTCCCAGTTTTCAGGCCATCCAGTATACTGGTGGCTACTACACCGAGTGGGGCTACGGCAAGGAAGCTGCCTTCAGTGAGGACTGCCTGTATCTGAATGTATGGACGAAGGCTCCAGGCGATGCCAGCAAGAAGCTGCCCGTAGCCCTGTGGATTCATGGTGGCGGCTATCGTGAGGGCTTCGGCTCAGAGCCTGAGTTCGACGGTCAGGAGTGGGGCGCCAAGGATGTGGTGCTCGTGTCTATCAACTACCGCTTAGGCGTGTTCGGATTCCTCGTTCATCCTTTGCTGGCTGAAGAGAGTCCCAATAAGGTGTCGGGCAACTACGGTATACTCGACCAGATTGAGGCCCTGAAGTGGATTAAGAAGAATATTGCCCAGTTTGGTGGCGACCCCAACAACGTGACTATTTTCGGACAGAGTGCAGGCGGCGGCAGTGTACGCACGCTCTGTGAATCACCTTTGGCTCGCGGCCTGTTCCACAAGGCTGTCATCATGAGTGCCCAGGGCCTCTCGATTCCTAATCCCAATGGTGGTGGCATGATGGGTGGCCGTTACAGCGGCGGCTCCATTGAAGATGCGATGGCTAACACCAAGAAGGTGTTCGACTGGGCTGGACTGACCGACTTGCAGAAAATGCGTTCGGCATCTACCGAGACCGTCTTCGCACTGCCTACCCTCTACTATCAGATCAATGACGACGGTCAGCAGCCTACCGGCCCGATGGCCTTTATGCGCCGCGGACTGCCCTTCATGCCGATGATCGACGGTTATGTCAGCGTGAAGAGCTTTGACGATGCAACCCGTGAAGGCACCTTGGCCGACGTACCTTATATGATTGGCTTCACACTGAACGACATGGGCAACATGGCTCCCAACATTGCCGAGTTCTGCAAGGTTCGTGCCGAGAAGGGCGGCAAGGCTTGGGCTTACGAGTTTGCCCGTCCGTTGCCCGACGACGGTTCTCATCCCGAGGTTACCCAGCGTTTGAAAGGTGCTTTCCATTCCAGCGACCTCTGGTTCGTATTCAAGAGCCTGAAGCATTGCTGGCGTCCCTGGACGAAGGGCGACTGGGATTTGAGTGAGAAGATGCTCACCGCCTGGACCAACTTTGCCAAGTACAGCGACCCCAACGGCCCGAAGGGTGGTGCGTGGGCTCCCTGCACAGAGAAGAATCCTAAGTTCATGGTGTTTAAGCTGAACGACAAGGATGCAGAGGCTTCTGTCTATGGTGAGCCTGAGATTGCTCCTCAGCAGGGCTTCGGTGGCTTCCCAGGTGCGGCTCCAGCAAGAAGATAATTAGACCAGGCTCAGTCATGACGGCGAAGGAAGTATTTGAACTGCGAAAGCAGGGACATCTGGAAGAGGCATACGAGGCTGCCCGCAGCTTGTATGCCACGGATAAGAGTCCATATACTTCGCTGGCCATGTTCTGGACGGCTGTCGATATATTAAGGTTAAGGGTCAGCGAAGGGCATCTCGACGAGGCAGAGAGGCTTTTCGCTGCCCTTAATCGTTTGGTGTCAACTGTACCCGACAAAGACGGCTGGGTAAAAGATGCTTTTGACAAATGCTGTAACCTGATGGGGAAAGGTGATGTGCGTCAGAACCTTATGGACAATGGCCCTGAGCATTTACAGACAGGTGTATGGGGCGAGGATCTGGCCGCCGCTTTCCTGCGCGAGAAGGGTTATATCATTCTCGAACGTGACTGGCATTCCAAGCACCGCGACATCGACATCATTGCTCAAGATGGTGAAACCACGGTGTTTGTGGAGGTGAAGGCACGCCGTAGCCGTGAATATGGTGAACCGACTGATGCCATTGACATTCACAAACGTAGCCATCTGCGGAATGCCATACAGCATTACCTGAAATACAGGAACATCACCCATTATCGTTTTGATGTCGTTACCATTATCGGTTCTGTTCCAAGAACTGAACGGTCGGAGAATGCGTTACGTTAGATAGAAATAGAATGTTAAACAAATATGTCCACTTAAAAAGTCTTACAATGACTATAATCGCTGAAAAACAATGCAGCAGGAGTGACTTTTTAATGTGGACTCAAAAAAGAATTATGACAATGGATAAACTCAATATGACGTCGCTGCAGAATGCGCTTAAGGCTTTGGTCCTGCTTACGGTGCTGAGCATCTGTCCGCAGGGCATGGCCCGGAACTTGGTCGATTATCGGGTGGTGCCGCTGCCCATGAGTATTCAGACGGACACGACGAAGACGTTTACGCTGCAGTCGAGCATGGGCATTGCCTTCGACGACAATCAGCCAGAACTCAGAAGGAACGCAGAATTCCTATGCCAATGGGTGGAGCAGCAAACAGGCGTCAGGTTGCAACTGACACCGGCCGATAAAAAGGCTGCCATACGACTGACGCTCGGCTTGTCGGCAGAAAAAGAGGCATACGCTATTATAATAAATAAAAAAGGTGTAACGATTCAGGCCCCTGAGGCTGTGGGCATTTTCCGTGCCATCCAGACTTTGCGCAAGAGTCTGCCCGTTGGCCAATATGCCGATGGCATCCAGTTGCCCTTTGCCACCATCAACGATGCACCGCGCTTCAGCTATCGGGGCGTTCACCTCGACTGTGCGCGTCATTTCTTTGGCGTAGATGTAATCAAACGCTACCTCGACCTGCTGGCGCTCCACGGCTGCAACCAGCTGCACTGGCACATAACCGACGATCAGGGTTGGCGTTTCGAGGTAAAGGCACTGCCTGACCTGGCTCCAAAGGGTAGCGTACGTGAGCAAACGGTCATCGGCCGCAATTCAGGTGTGTTCGACGGACAGCCCTATGGTGGCTACTATACGCAGGACGACTGTCGCGAGATTGTACGCTATGCTGCCGAACGCTATATCAACGTGATTCCTGAGATTGACCTCCCGGGCCACATGCAGGCTGCCCTCCACGTCTATCCCAATTTAGGGTGTACGGGCGGTCCATATCCCGTATGGCAGATATGGGGCGTCAGCGACGACGTGCTCTGTGCGGGTAATCCCGATGTGCTCAAGTTCCTGAAGACGGTCTATGGCGAGCTTTGCGACGTGTTCCCCTCGAAGCTCATCCACATTGGTGGCGACGAGTGTCCGAAGCAACGCTGGAAGCAATGCCCGAAATGTCAGGCTAAGGCTCGCGAACTTGGGTTGAAGGACGATGGTAAGCACAGCATCGAGAACCAGCTGCAGACCTACATCAACCGCGAGATGGAACGATTCATGAGTGAGCGGGGACGCAGTCTGATAGGGTGGGACGAGACACTCGAAGGCGGACTTACCGAGGAGGCTACCGTCATGTCGTGGCGAGGCATCGACGGCGGCATTGAGGCTGCCCGTCAGCACCACCACGTCATCATGACCCCAACCGACTATTGCTACATAGACTACTACCAGCAGAAAAACACGTGGAACGCACCCCTGGCCATTGGCGGCTATGTGCCTGTAAGCAAGGTCTACTCCTTTGAACCGCTGGTGCCCGAGAAGCTCACCGCCGAGCAGCAACAGTATATTCTTGGAGCGCAGGTGAACCTGTGGACGGAGTATATTGCATCGCCCGACCACCTCTTCTATATGCTCCTGCCGCGTCTCGATGCTATCAGTGAGGTGCAGTGGTGTCGTCCGGAACAGAAAGACTTCGAGAACTTCAAGTCACGTCTGCCCCGCATGAAGCAGCTTTATGACCTGATGGGCGTAACCTATTGTCGGGACGTTGAATAACCATCCACTATCCACTATCCACCATCCACTATCCACCATCCACTATCCACCATCCACTATCCACAAAAAATGGCAAGCAACACCGATTTTGTACAATACATCGCCGACCAGTGTAGTGGGGCAGGCGAGATTCTCACTAAAAAGATGTTTGGCGACTACGGCATCTATTGTGACGGAAAGATATTCGGACTCATCTGCGACGACTGCTTCTACCTGAAGCCTACCCAGGCGGGCAGGCAGCTACTTCGTGTCGTCGACATGCGGCCCCCATACGAAGGTGCAAAGGATTACTTCTACATAGCCGACGTCGACGATCGGGACTACCTGTCCGACCTCGTTCGCGAGACATGCAAGGAGCTGCCCGCTCCGAAACCCAAGCGGAAATGCTGACAGAGAAGACCATGGAGAAGCTGCGGATTCTCGCAGAGTCGGCGAAGTACGACGTGTCGTGCTCGTCGAGTGGTACTGTTCGCTCTGGCAAGAAGGGCATGGTAGGCTCTACCGTCGGTGGCGTCGGTATCTGCCACTCGTTTGCCGACGACGGACGCTGCATCTCTTTGCTCAAGGTGATGCTGACGAACTATTGCAAGTATGACTGCGCCTACTGCATCAACCGCCGCACAAACGATATTAAGCGGGCCACGCTCTCAGTCTCTGAACTGGAGGAGATCACCATGGAGTTCTATCGCCGCAACTACATTGAGGGTCTTTTCCTGTCGAGTGGGGTAGTGAGGAACCCTGACTACACCATGGAGCGCCTGACAGCTATCGTGCGCGATCTGCGTACCGTTCACCGCTTCAACGGCTATATCCATCTGAAGACCATTCCAGGTGCCTCCCAGGAATTGTTGACTGAGGCAGGACGGTATGCCGACCGCATGAGTATCAACATTGAGATTCCTAACGAGGAATCGTTGAAGGCACTGGCACCTGAGAAAGACCACCAGAGCATTTTCCTGCCCATGTCGCAGATTCAGCAGGGCGTGTTGGAGAACAAGGAGGACAGGAAGAAGTTCCGCAGCGCTCCTCGTTTTGTGCCCGCAGGCCAATCGACGCAGATGATAGTGGGAGCGACGAAGGAAACAGACAAGGACATCCTGACAATGTCCAACGCCATGTACCAGCAGCCGTCCATGCGGCGCGTGTATTATTCCGGCTACGTCAGCGTCAACACCTACGACCCTCGTCTGCCCATCCTGAAACAGCCGCCGCTG
Source organism: uncultured Prevotellaceae bacterium (assembly GCA_902794405.1). GTDB lineage: Bacteria > Bacteroidota > Bacteroidia > Bacteroidales > Bacteroidaceae > Prevotella. The sequence goes on along the minus strand of CADBHI010000129.1, from coordinate 1,919 downwards.
GTGCGAGAGAACCGATTGTACCAGGCCGACTGGCTCATGCGCTTCTACCACTTCAATGTCGACGAAATCGTAGACGATGCCCACGCCCACCTCGACCTCGACGTAGACCCGAAGCTCGGCTGGGCATTGCGCCATCCGGAGTTTTTTCCTGTCGACATCAACAGCGCCCCTTATGAACACATACTTCGCGTGCCAGGTATCGGTGTCAAGAGTGCCGTGCTCATTGTCAACAGCCGCCGCTTCAACCGCATCACCTCCTACCACTTGAAGAAGATGGGTGTGGTGATGAAGAAGGCCAAGTACTTCATCACCTGCGGCGAGCTCACCTCCACCATCCACCAACCACTACTCACCATCAACGAAATCCATCCCGAGCGTCTCCGTCCCCTGCTCATCTCCAAGGCCCAACAAAAGCGTATCGCCGCCGAGCAACAACTCACGCTCGACTTCAAAGACTGATACAGATTGTTGATGACAATGCGGTTTTCCAGAAGAGCGATGATAGTCTACGTGTTTGATAATACCCTTGACGGGCTGTTGAGTGCCGTGTTCGACAGCTTCTTTCTCAAGCAGCAGCCTGAGGCGCTGTTGGGTGAGGGTGAGCAGCTGCCGCTGTTTGCCGAAAAGCTACACCACGTGATGACAGACGGAGAGAAGGCTGGGCGTGTGTGGAAAGGGCTGGAGAAGCATCTGTCGAAAGATGGTCTGCGGATGATTACCGTTAGCTGGCTCTCTGAGGAACGAACGCTTAACCAACCGCTGTTCAACTTTATCTGTAAGGTGTTCAGGCAGCCTGCCGTTTCGGGAATAGAGCGAAACGCGAGTGACGCTGACGTATTAGAAGTGAGAAACACCTGTCGGCGTGTGCTACATGAGCAGTTACGCATGAAGCAGTTTGTCCGTTTCCAGAAGGCGAAGGACGGCACCTATCTGGCTGTTGTGTCACCCGACCACAATGTGCTTCCGCTTGTCACCCACCACTTTGCCGACCGATTCAACGACCAGCCGTGGCTGATCTACGATGCCAAACGGCACTATGGGTTCTATTATGACGGAGAAACCGTTATACGCGTGACTTTTGAGGACGAGGCAGCCGTTCCCTTCGACCTCACTAACGGTAAGCTTGATGACAATGTGCTGAGCGAGAACGACAAGATATTCCAGGAACTTTGGCGTACCTACTTCAAGGCCATCTGCATCAAGGAGCGCATGAACCCCAAGAAGCAGCTGAACGACATGCCGCGCCGCTATTGGAAATACATGACGGAGAAGAACGGATAATACTCAGTCCTTATTCATAAAGAAACGCTGGAACTCACTCTCGAAGTTGGGAGTAAGCACACCCTGACCGATGGCTTCACGAATCTCCTGCATAGACCAGAACCGGCCGCCGTCGAGCTCGTTGGCAGAGGGCTGCACAGGACCTTCGTAGACGGTGCGATGCACATACACTAATTCGCTCTCACGCTGGCTATTGAACACGTACTTGCCAATGGTTTCAGGCGTGAAACTGGTGATGCCTAACTCCTCGCGAACCTCACGTTTCAGGGCCTCCTCTGGTGTTTCGCCGTAGTCAATATGTCCGCCAACGGCCGTATCCCACTTGCCCGGCTGAATGTCCTTCCACTCAGGGCGCTTCTGCAGATACAGGTTACCCTGCGCATCGAAAACATGCAGATGTACGACGGGGTGTAACAAGTGTGACCCTGAATGACATTCGCCTCTTGTAGCCTTACCTATGACCGTTCCCTGCTCGTCGACAATGGGGAAGAGTTCTTGCTGATTGTCCTTCATAGCTTGACGTTCGATTTCGTTAAAGCCTCCTGCAACGTTGTTGGCAGGGCGTGGCGGTTGAGGAACAGATAGGTGGTATTCAGCATCATGAAATCACGCGACATGTACCAAATGCCCTTGTAGGG
>CADBHI010000128.1 GCA_902794405.1 uncultured Prevotellaceae bacterium | reverse complement strand
AAGGGATTTCTGACCAAGGAAGAGTTGAACGCCTTAATGAACAATCCGAGGCTCACACCGCGACGTGCCTACATCCGCGACCTCTTCATCTTCTGCTGCTTCACAGGTCTTGCTCATGCCGACTTGAAGAACCTGAAAAATGAGAACATCGTGAAGAATCCTGCTGATGGCAGTTGGTGGATTCATACTCACCGCCAGAAGACGGGCGTGGCCGAGAACGTAAAACTGCTGCCTATCCCGTTGGCTATCCTCAAGAAGTACAAAGGACTTTGCACGGACGGGCATGTCTTCGACGTCCCGGAACATGACCGCTGCTGCGAGCGCATCAGATTCATCGCCAAACTGTGCGGTATTCAGAAGCATTTGACCTGGCACATGGCCCGTCACACGATGGCAACGGTTGTCTGCCTGTCGAACGGAATGCCTCTGGAAGTCGTCGGCTCCGTATTGGGGCACAAGTGCATCGAGAGCACTCAGGTTTATGCGAAGATTACGCAAGAGAAGCTGGGCTGCGAGATTGATACGCTGGCCACGAAACTGGCAAAGATCCAGCAGTTCTCGCCCAACATCGGCATGGTAATATAAATTAAGGTGAAAGGGTAAAACTATGATGAAGAGAGACCTCATCGTGTTTGAGCAAGAAAGATTTGAGTTGACGGGCTACGACGTCTGGATGACTGCGGGCGAGATTGCCAGTCTGCTCGGCGTCACCATCATGAAGGTGCGCGGCATCATCAACAGGATGCGTAGGCAACTGGCTGTCAACCTCGATTTAATCAGCAAATACGACCTCCTGGAAAGCGGCTACAAAGACGAACTTTACAACCTTGAGTGCATTATCGCCATCTCCTACCACGTCCACACCGGGCTTGCCTCCGAGTTCCGCCGTTGGATATGCGACAGGGTGACGAGACGCAAGGAGCGGGCAACAATAGTCTACCTCTGAGAAAGTCGAAGCCTCGGGCGACTCACATCGTTCGAGGCTTCTGAATATCGTATGAACAGATACTTTTTTATTTCCTTCTCAGCGAGATATGTATGTCCTGGTCAATCCTTTCCTCCAGCATGTTCCGCATCCTGCTGAGGAAATACGTGCGGTTGCCGTTCTTCGTGGCCCGCTGCTTGATGTCGATATAGATACGCGAATAGATCCTCGGCTGAAGCCCGAACAGGGGGAATATGCGATTGCCGAGTTCCTCAATGGGCAGTTTCCCGTCGTTCAGACATTGCATCTCCTGTAGCCCATACATCAGTTCCACAAGGTTCACGATGTCACCAGTCCAGTTCAGTCCCGTCTTGGCCGATTCCGCTATCTCCGAGGCGGGCATCTGCTCTACCACCTTCTGCATCTCGCCGATGAACGTCACTGCCTTTTCCACCATCCGATTCCCCTTGCCCATTGCCTTCAGTTCTATCCCTGCGAACAGCAGAGAGGCAACGGCCGTTGTCTTGCCGTTCTTGCAACCGCACACATCCACAACCCTTTCGATAAACTCACCATAACAGGCAGTCATATCTTCGAGGCTTCCGTTTTGGGCGGCACGGAAGAAAGCCGTTTCAGTCAGAATATTGTATTTCATCCTTTGTTCTTTTTACTTGTTACTAAATGCGTTTGTTTGCGATCGCATTTGTAACATAAGCAGGGGTGCAAGCAAAAAGAATTCGCTTTCAGACAGGAATTTTGCAACTATCTGAAAACGAGCGTGATTAAAAGATGTTAATGAAAACAAGACTAAAAATGTCTCTAACAATTTGGGCAAAATTTGCCCAAATGCCCAAAATTCGCCCCAATAATTACCATTTGAAGATGAAACAGCGATTCATTCAACAATCATAGCGAATCTTAGGTTTTAAAGAACCGTAATACTTTAGTTAATGAGCATCAAGGACATACAGGGCCTCCGATTCACGAAAGACGGGCTGACCTTCAAGGCCTCACAGATAAAGCGCGACCTCACATTTGCTAATATCGTCTTGTATTTGGACGAAAATGCGAAGAAAGGACAGGAGGCTAAGACAACTTATCAGCAGCAGGCAAGGCAGAACAATCAGCCCAGACAAGAGCCTAATCCAAGACAGGAAGAGCGTCAAGAGGAATCATACCAGCACACATCTGGCTCATCTATCGGCATCCCTTCATTGGGTTTGTTCGACACCAACGACCCCGTCTATGACCCCGAAGATGAAGATTTCCGCCGTCGTTTGCAACAGAAGAAGAAAAAGAAACGAGGGCCAAGACTATAGTTTATAGTAATGTTTTGTCGTAACAAACGACATAATTCTGTACTCGAAGACTAACAATTTCTTTTGCATTCGAGCATTTTTAGTGACCAACCATACACAGTCTGTTCGAATAACACATAGCTACGATTACATATAATTGGTGTTGCGACTGGTAAGGTAACTAAAAAGGCTGACACCTAATAGTGGAGTCAGCCCTTTTACTTTGTATTTAGCGGACAGCAATAATTTTATGTCTACTCTATGGTTAGATTTATATATTCTCCGCCGAAGGAGTCTTGAGCCACAACAGAAGTAAGGTTGAGTTGTTGTCCGTCGAGACTACATGCCTGAATCTTGTTACTATAGCAGTCTCCCGAATTTGTAATTTTAAGAACATGCTTCTCATTATTTCCAAATAGCTGTAGACTGACTATCTCGTAAACTATATCATATGGTCCTTGGAGCGTCCCATCCACATCATAATAATTATGAACAATGCCATCGATCGCAAGAGTCACATTCTGCGTGTCGTCAGGATTACCAGTAATAACCAATCCCTTTTGGAACGGTTTTACGTTTTGCCCCATAAAACCACTGATTGTTACAGCATAGTCTACTGCATCTGTTGGCTGGACTTTTGCTGTTGGGAAGCTAAATACTACACAGAACCTAGCCTGTCCCTCTTCTCGATATGAGAAGTCTGCCCCAACAAGCAACCTGACATGAGTTTCTGCAGGTCGAGATGAAACTTTATTCTCTGTGTTTGTATAATAAAGCGTCCTTTCGCTACCCACTAATCGTACGGAATCAAGTCTGAACGTACTCTCAACAACAGCCATAGCCTTGCTACCCAAATAAACCATAGAGAGAAGTTTTATTGTATTGTCCTCTTTTGGATTAAGGGGAAATACAGGTTTGAATCCCAAAAAGGTATTTCCTTCACTTTCTACAAGATATGTATTAACTACTCTGTCATTTCCAACAACAACATTGAAGTCTGCATATCTGTCTTTTGTCAGATGATGGTTATAGATATCCACGAAGTCAATCAACACCTCTTTGGCATTCACTTTGATGCATGTGGATTCCTCTGTGTCTGAGTCATCCTTATTGCAAGAAAGCAAGAGGCAAATGAATAAAATCAACGACCAAGGGGCCTTTCTCATGATTCTCATAATACTGTATGCTTGTTTATTATCTATTTGGGGATTGATGTAATATTCAATAATTTGTAGTCGGGACTATCAAGTAATTTTACGTCAGTATATTGCTCCCACATAATGTCAGTTTCCCATTCTCTTCCCACTTGATGAGAACGGGTTCCAGCCTGATAGGAGTTATACGAGAACAGCGGCATTGAGGTATTATAACAAGTATTTGAATATTCTTGAACATAGGTGGTATCTCTGAAATTTCTGTGAGCGTCCTTGTATGAAACGTCAAACCTAAACCTAAACTTAACTTTGGGGTGCGCAATTGTAGGCACTTTGGCTTGATTGGCATAGAACCTCATCATGTATTCATGAGCATGCCTATAACGTAAACGGGTGTAATTATCGATAATATCCACATATAGCGGTTCACGGCGTATATTGTACTTGAACTTAATTTTCGCCAAAGAATTATCAGCTACATTCGCAAATGAACAGAAAATCGGTACACCAGGCTGCTCTTTCGAGAACTGCCCTTTGGTTATATGATCAACAAATCCTGTGAATCCATTAAAACTCTGTACGGCCGTAGCTCCATTACCACCTATGAGATAGACTTTGAAGTCGCACCCATTCAAGAAACTTCGCTGCTCGCTGGTAATATAGGAACCGCCTTTGGTAAAGAGTGTGTGGAAAGACTCTTGAATCATTCTCTTAGCATAATTAGCTTCCTCATTAGTCTCCAGTGTTAACAAGCCAAAACGACCATAAGTAATGGAGTTGATATACACTGCAGAATCCATAAGTTCTGTCGATACATTAGCATACGGGATGCTGGGAGTATCCATAACAGCAGAGAAACTGGTCTGCCAAAACTTCAGATAGATACCTGTTGCCTTGTTGATATGATGTTCCATACCACTGCTCGACGATGATGACCCCCAGAACAAGAAACTTGTGTTTACATTACTTCCAAACGCAGACTTAAGCTCGTTATATGATGTAAACTGCTCAATTGAGAAAAGGAATTCATCATTCTGTTTAAAAGATGATTTCGGAATTTGCCGTTTGATATATGATGTATACACCGAATAAGAGGGATTACTTATCACACCAGGCTCTGTTCCTGTCAATGTCAAAGAAGCTGTTACGTCTTTTTTTGAGCCAGGGATAGGCTTGTATGTACAATTTGCGACAGAACTCCTACTCAAGACATTCCCAAGCCACACATGAGGGCTGTACTCGGGCAATACTACTGTTTCATTAGTGGAAACATCCTTCTCCACTGTAAAATAGTCGTCTATAGATCGGGTGATTCCCCTTAACCCATTGCTGCCATTGAAAAGTGTAGAGTCTTCATCCAACAGGTTAAATGGATTTCGGCTTGTACTGATAGAAACGACATAATCATCAGGATGATGATATTTTATCGGTGCTGTTACTAAATAGTTCTCCATCTCGTCAGTACAACTAATAAGGGGAACTAAAAGCAGAAAAGAAAATAAATAATTAGGAAAACGCATGGTTATTTGTTATCTGTATCAAATTGTAGAGCAAATGCAGAATTATCGTCAGCTCTATTGGCTGTGCAGAAGATGGGCTGACCCGGTACGTCTTTAGTAAACGTTCCGCCATTGACAATGAAATTAGCAAATTCGTCGAAACCTGCAATGGTCTTAACAACATCTGCTCCATTGCCACCTCTGATCCAGATACGGATATCTGCCTCTTGGAGTAACTTCTTAGCTTGTGCATCCATCGATATCTCGCCGTTCACCTTCTTGATGTTCAAGGCAATCTTGAAGGCAGACTTAACTGCGTTATATGATGAGTCGCTTTCAATAGAGATGATGGCCATTCTGCCATAGGTGATGCTGTTGACATACACAGCATTCGGATATTTTGAGAGCTTACTATTGTTGTTGAAGATGTTGCCATCATCAGGATAGTCAATAACGCCATCAAAGTTTTTCTGGCAAACCCTGGCAAAGAGTCCTGTCTTATGCTGAATCTTATTGGATTCGTAGCTACCCTCTATCTTCAGGATGGAGCAGATGTCCACATTAGCTCCAAATGCCAATTTCATCTCGCTATATTTCGAGAACTGCTTTAAGTCATACTCAAACTCCTCAATCTGCTGGCCAGAGAAGTCTTCATTGTTTAACGCTTTCTTAAACTCTCCCATATAACTGATATAGTTGGGCTGCTGTAGCCATCCGATATAAAAACTTGGAACAGTGAACACAAGTCCTAAAGGATCGGCTTTCTCTGTTATTGGTATCATTTTGCCATTATTAAGTTCATCGCCCTTTAGTATCATACCTGCATACACGTTTTTAATGCCAATAGGCACAAATTCATAACTCTCATTAATCGAGCGTGTACTCATTTTCGGATGGTATGACTCATCCCATTCCCACTCGCTCTGAACCTGGCTAATGGTATGTTCGTTGATAGATTTCAGTGTTTCTACTTCAAATTCGTCTTTTGAACAAGACGAAATAATAAATACGGATACTAGTCCAACACAAAAGGACATTAAAAATTTTTTTCTCATTTTGTAATGTTTTTATTTGTACTTTATATTTTTTGCCTTCTATAAGCTTCTGGCATTGCTCCTTTTATCCAGTTAGGTCTGCTTTATAGTGTTCCGGAATCTGTTATATCATACATGTCAATGCTGTTTTCTTAATTATGTAGAACGCAACTACAGCCACAGATAACAGCAAAGCTGCAATTATGGTAGTACCATATCGTATAACTATAGGCGGTTCTTCTCCCATAATATTCCTCACCTTATCGCTACGGATTCCTATGTTCTCCAAATCTTTAGCCATATTCCTATTGTTTAATTTCCTAATTCCAACTGGTTTTTAACAAGATTATAATACGTTCCTCTCTTTGCTGTCAGGGACTTGTGAT
>CADBHI010000127.1 GCA_902794405.1 uncultured Prevotellaceae bacterium | reverse complement strand
TCAATCCTCCCAAATTTGCACACCATCATTTTTCAAAATTCCCCATTCTTATTCGTATTGCCCTTATTTTAAGGCCGATTTGCGTTAATCTTCTAAAATCACTTTCCTGTGTCAGCATTATTTCGTAACTTTGCAACCTAAACAAACTAAAACTATACGGCTATGATGATAAGAATACTTCTTTTATTGGTTGCACTCGCCTTCTCAGGCGTAGCAAAAGCACAACGCGAACTGACGATTTACGAGAATGCTGGTGGTCGCAACGTTGCAATCCCTGTAATGTTTGCCTCTTTCAAAAACTACGCCAGAACGCAGTTCATCATTCCTGCGTCTGAGCTGTCGGCCATGGCTGGTGGAAAAATCCATGTCCTCAAGTTTTATACTAACAGTCAAGAAGCCTATACCTCGCCCAGTACTGTCGATATTTACATGAAGGAGGTGAATTATACTGCCCTGAAGGCATTTGAATCGAAGTCCAGCTCCACCGTTGTTTACCGTGGTCAGATTGGCATCAGCAATGGAACACTTATCATCACCCTTCAAACTCCATTTACCTATAATGGGGGCAATCTGCTCATTGGCACGGAGAACACTACGACGTCAGAGAACAAGAGTATTGCTTTTTATTGCAAGGATATCTATGTGGCAAATTCGAACAACTTCCCAAGTTGCTGTGGTGCCAGCAGCAATATAAACAATATAGCATTCGACACGAACTGGTACGTCCCCAAGACCACCTTTGCCTACACCTTAGGCAGCGAAGCCTTTGTCTACGAGCCTACCAATCTCACCATGACCAGCCTGACAAGAAACAGTGCCACGGTCAGTTGGACGGCTCCAGCCTACGGCAACGTGACGGGGTATGCCTACCAGTACAAGAAATCCAGCGAAAGTACATGGAGTGCCGAGACCACGGTGACCTCCCGTTCGGCAACCATCAGCGGACTATCATCCATCACTGCCTATAATTTCCGAGTCAAGACCCTGACGAGCAATGGTGCCAGCGGCTATGTCACCATCAATTTCACCACCGATTGCGACATGGCCACCCTGCCCTTCAGCTACGGGTTTGAAACGGCTGGGCTGTCGCCATGCTGGACGCTCGTGACAGACAATAACAACACAAAACTGGCCACCGACGCTGCATATAAAGGAAACTTAGGCTTCAGATTCTTGGGCAGCAATGCTTCGCAGTATCTCATTACCCCAGAGTTCGCCGGCACGACGGCCATGACGGTGTCGTTCTGGTATAGGCCTGGGTATTTTTATGTCGGCTATTCGTCGACGACAAGAGACATTGGTGCCTTCACCTGGCTTCCAGAAGTGACGAGTAACACCACGGAGTGGACACAATATGAAGGCAGTGTTCCGGCCGGAACCAAGTACATCGCCATCAGATACGACGATGAGATGAAATCACTCCTGTACATTGACGAATTCAGCGTGATAGAGTACAACCCTTATCCGAAGCCTACCGGCCTTACGATGACCAACATTGGCACCAGAAGTGCCACTGTGAGCTGGGGAGCACTTTCCGGCGGCGTGACGGGCTATGCTTACCAGATAAAAAAAGCCACTGACGGCGACAACGCCTGGAGTGCCGAGACGGTGGTGACCACAACATCGGCCACCCTCAACGGGCTGACACCTAATACTGCCTATAATTTCCGCCTACGGGCCAAGTACGGCAGCAACTATAGCACCTACTCCTATATTGACTTCACCACCGACTGCGAAGTGCAGTCCTTACCCTACTCGGATAGTTTCGAGAACGGTATTGGCTGCTGGACGCTTACAAACTGCGTAAGCAGTACCGGCGCAAGCACATACGGCGCACACGAAGGGAGCAAGAGCTTCGACTTCTTCTTCACTGCAAACCCGCCACAGTACCTCATCTCACCAGAGTTTGACGGCACCGCATCTATAACAGTGGCCTTCTGGTATAAGAACTACAACAGCAACTACACCGAGAAGTTCCAGGTGGGCTACTCTACTACGACAAAATCGGCCTCTGCCTTCACCTGGGGCAGCGAAATAACCGTCAGCAATGCGGTGTGGACTCCCTACGAGGGAACCTTCCCTATAGGCACCAAGTATGTGGCCGTCAGGCACAACTCTCAGAACCAGTCGCACCTGCTTCTCGACGACTTTGAATTCACTGAGTTTTCCAATATCGAGAAACCCACCAATCTTACGGTGACAGAACTTACCGCTAACAGAGCTGTTATCAGCTGGACTGACCCTGTGGGGCAGGCGCAAGGCTATTCATACCAGTACAAGAAGGCTGGAGATGAGGCATGGAGCACAGAGATGGTAGTGTCTGGAACATCGGCTGTCCTAAGCGGACTGACACCCAACACGCCCTACAGCTTCCGCGTCAGGGTTAAGTACGGCAACAGTGTGAGCACCTACGCCTACATGGACTTCACCACCGACTGCGCGGCAGTGAGCCTGCCCTATTCCGAAGGCTTCGAGGACGGCATAGGCTGCTGGAAACTGGTGGACTGCAGGGAGGGCGACGTAGCAACCGGCGTGAATGCCGCCGCCAAGCTCAAAGGCAACAACGGCTTCATGTTCGCCTTCAACCACACGCCGCCGCAGTACCTCATCTCGCCGGAGTTCGACGGCAGCACAGGTGTCAAGGTGTCGTTCTGGTACAAGAATTTCAACACCGCCTATACAGAAACCTTCCAGGTGGGCTACTCGACGACAACCAGCGACCCCACGGATTTCGTCTGGTACGAACAGGTGGCTACCAACGCGGCACAATGGAAGAAATATCAGGCAGACTTCCCCAAGGGGACGAAATACGTCGCCGTCAGGTACAACTCCGACAACAAGATGCGCCTGTTCCTAGACGACTTCAACTTCGAGGCCACTTCCTTTTATGTGACATCCATCAAGCCGAAACAGACCTCCGCTGACATCAGCTGGGAGGGTGAGCATTCCAGTTACAAGGTAAACTATAGGACTGCCAACACGACAACCCGCATCTTCTATGAAAGTTTCCAGGAAGGGATGCAAGGTTGGATTTCGTCATCAGGCTCATCATCCTCCGGCAAAATAAGGAATTCCGGCTATCAGGGCGGAAACTGTTTCTTATTTACTACGTACAGCTACAGCACGACGTATCCCTTAGCGAGCATCACAAGTCCCGCATTTACCGCTACCACCAGCAATGCAAAAGTGTCCTTCTATTATCGTACCGATGTTTTCGAGGAATGTTTTAAGGTAGGTTACTCTACCACGAACAGTTCCATCAACTCTATCGTCTGGTTTCCAGAAGAAACCCGCTGTACGAACGGTGAGTGGGCTCTCTATGAAGCGAAATTGCCTGCAAACGTCAAGTATATTGCCATACAGTGCAGCAACGGCCCCAGAAGGAAGTATCTCTATATCGACGAAATCAGCATCTACGATGAAACGCCTTGGAGCACAATATCGACAACCGCGAAATCGGCAAGGATCAATTCTCTCACGGCCAATACCCAGTATGACGTGAAGATTACCGGCCTGCAGAGTGGCTCAGAGGTTGCCAACACTTCGCCCATGACCTTCACGACCCTGAAGAGTGGCGAGACGTACTATGAGGAACCCACCAACATGGCCGTGACCGACATTGCCTATAATGGTGCCGTGGTGAGCTGGGCGCTCCCTGCCGGCGTCAGTGCCACGGGCTACGACTACCAGTACAAGAAGGAGAGTGACGTGGAGTGGAGCGAAGAAGCAACAGGAACCGCGACGTCGGCCACCCTCAGCGGGCTGTCCTCTGGTACGGCATATATCTTCCGCGTAAGAGCCAAGTACGGCAGCAACGCCAGTACCTACACCTACGCCAGCTTCACCACCGACAACAGCATCAAGACCCTGCCCTACGTGTTTGGCTTCGAGAACGGCCTTGAAGACTGGACGGTCTTAAATGGCGTGAAAAATACAGAAATAAGTTCCCATGCCAATCACGAGGGCAGCAATGGCTTCGTGTTCTATCACAGCCTCACCCCGCCACAGTACCTCATTTCACCTCAGTTGGATGATGCCACGGCCATGACTGTATCATTCTGGTACAGGAAATACCTCAACACTGATGAGACCTTCCAGGTAGGATACTCTACCACAACCAACGACCTCAGTGCCTTCACGTGGGGAAATGAGGTGCTCGCTAATAACAGTGACTGGAAGCTCTTCGAGAGGGACTTCCCCAAGGGCACGAAGTATGTGGCCATCAGACATACCTCTGAAGGTGCGTATGAACTGCACGTGGATGACTTCAGTTTCATCGCGAATACGGCTATTGAGAAGCCCACCGAACTCACGATGTCTGAGCTCACGGCAAGCGGTGCCACGGTAAGCTGGACGGCTCCCGCTACCCAGCCTACGGGCTATGCCTGCCAGTACAAGAAGGTGAACGGCGAGACATGGAGCGACGAAACCGTAGTGACCACCACCTCGGCCAACCTCAGCGGTCTGTCTGCCAACACGCCCTATAGCTTCCGCGTCAGGGCCGTTTACGACGGCAGCTACAGCAACTACGCCTACATCGACTTCACAACTGACTGCGAGGCGCAACCCCTACCCTTCAAGGAGGGCTTCGAGAACGGCATCGGCTGTTGGCAATTAGTGACTTACAAGGAGGATAACGCCATTACGGGAATCGATTCAAAAGCCAAGCATACGGGCAGCTACGGATTCAAGTTCGTGCCCGATGCCCCTTCGCCGCAGTATCTCATCTCGCCAGAACTCATCGCTACCTCCCATGTAAAAGTATCGTTCTGGTACAAGAATGTCAGTGCCGACGATGCCGAGACCTTACAGGTGGGCTACTCGACGACCACTAACGCCCCCACAGCCTTCACCTGGAACGAGGAGGTGACGGCCAGCAATGCGCAGTGGACGCTGTATGAGGCACTCTTCCCTGAGGGAACAAAGTACATCGCCGTCAAATACACCTCAACTGGACAGAACATCTATTTGGACGACTTCAACTTTGAGGATTCATCCATCCAATTGACGGCAATATGGCCAAAGCACACCACCGCTCACATCGGGTGGACGGGAATAAGCGACAGCTATAGGGTGAACTACAGGAAGGCTGGCTACACCTACGGACAATATACGCTCCTTACCGAAAACTTCGAAAGCGGTTCAACTGCTACTAACTGGACTCGCAGCAACGGTACGGTAAAAGAAGAAGATAGTGGACATTATATCCAATTCGTAACCAATGTAATGCCGAAAGCTACCACGAAATATCTGATCTCTAAACCATTAAACGGCTACACGGGCGGAGCAACATTGCGCCTGTACTATCGTGTACCGTATGACGCCACTACATTAGCAAAATCGGAATCCTTCTACGTGGGCTATTCAACCACAGATAATAATACCGACAATTTCGTTTGGGGGCAAGTTATCACAGCTAAAACTGTTGACAAATTGTGGCATCTCTATGAAATGACGCTGCCCGAAGATGTAAAGTATATCGCTATAAAGGTTAATGCAGCACCTTTCTTTCATCAGTACCTCGATTTCGACAACATCACCCTCACCAACGACAAAACCGCCGAGCCGTGGACTACCATCAACACCACGGCGATGGCTTGTGACATAACAGGTCTCACCGCAAATACCCAGTACGACTATCAGGTCTTCGGTTTGGAAAACGGCACAGTGACCACCAGCACGGAAGTGAACACGTTCACCACCTTGGGAAGCAACGACAAGGTCTATACGACTGCTGGCAACTGGGACACAGCAGCCAACTGGTATCCCGCAGGCGTTCCCACGGCGGCGCAAAACGTCTACATTGATGCCGACGTCACCGTTCCGCAAGGCTATGTTCCAGAGGCTAAGAGCATCACGCTTTACGGCGGAGCTGTCAACGTCATCCTGGGTGATGCCATAGACAACACTCCAACGCTCAGCGTTCTTGAGGGCGTTACCAGTCATGTCACGCTGAACGGTCGCACACTCAAGAAAGACGGCAAGTGGCAAACCATCTGTCTGCCCTTCAACCTCGTGCTCGAGGATTCACCCCTTGAAGGCGCCACGGCCCTTCCGCTTACCGCAGCCAGCATTACGGGCACGACGCTCAACCTGACCTTCAGCGATGCCGTCGATGAACTCGTGGCCGGCACACCTTATATGATTAAGTGGGAGAGTGGCGAAGACATCGTCAACCCCGTGTTCAGCGGCGTCACCATCGACCTCGACTCCCCCTCGGGGGCTGGGGGGGCTATCACTTTCAACGGCACCTACAACGTGATGACCTTCGACGCAGCTGACCCGAACGTCGTCCTGCTCGAGGAGGGTAGCAACACGCTGAAATACGCCGCCAGTGGCGACTACCTCGGCGCCTGCCGCGCCTACTTCGTCGTCGACCCGACGGCGGC
>CADBHI010000126.1 GCA_902794405.1 uncultured Prevotellaceae bacterium | reverse complement strand
ATGGTTTGTTGGCTAAAAATGCAGGATAATCCTTAAAAAATGAACGAAAAATGCCAATAAATTTTCTTAACCGTAAAAAAATGCGTATATTTGCAGGCTCAAACGCGTACATTAATAAATAAATAACAATAATAACAAAAATGCAAAACAAAGGAATTGTAAAGTTTATTGCAGTGCTTCTGGTGCTGGTATGCTGCTTCTACCTTTCCTTCTCGTTCGTGACACGCCACTACGAAAGTAAGGCTGCCGCCATGGGTGAGGAGGCTGGTCAGGAGTATCTTGACAGCATCAACAACGAGAAAGTCTACATGGGCATTTACTCGCTGAAGCAGTGCCGTGAGATGGAGATTGGCCTGGGTCTGGACCTGAAAGGCGGTATGAACGTTATCCTCGAGGTGTCTGTGCCTGACGTTATCGACGTGCTGGCAGACCACAAGCAGGACGCTGCCTACAAGAAGTCCATGGAAGAGGCTAAGAAGGAAGAAGAGACCAGTCAGAACGACTTTATTTCGCTCTTCATCAAGTATTGGAAACAGAACTCGAACGGTCGCCCCTTGGCCGCCATTTTTGCTACTCAGCAGATGAAGGGCAAGGTGAGCACACAATCTACCGACTCTGAGGTGGAGAGTGCCCTGCGTACTGAAGTACAGTCGGCCGTCGATAATTCATTCAACGTGGTTCGTAACCGTATCGACAAGTTCGGCGTTGTTCAGCCCAACATCCAGAAGCTGGAGGGTCAGAGCGGCCGTATCATGGTCGAAATGCCTGGTATCAAGGAGCCCGAGCGCGTTCGTAAGCTTCTCCAGGGTTCTGCCAACCTTGAGTTCTGGGAGACCTACAACTCACAGGAGATTGTTCCCCTGCTGGCTCAGCTGAACCAGAAGTACGCTGCTTTAGGTGGCGACGCTACTGCTGAAAGCGACACCATCGCTGCCGACACTACCGCTGTAGCTGCCGAAGCTGCCGATACCACCAAGGCTGCTGCTACCGACCTGGCTGCCAAGCTGGCCAAGAAGGAAAGCGACACCAAGGACGACAAGGCTTTAGCCGAAGCTAAGCGTCAGAATCCTCTCTTCTCGGTATTCCAGCCCACTCAGGGTAATGCTCTCGCTGTTGTTGGTTATGCCAACGCCCGCGATACTGCCCAAGTCAACAAGGTTATCTATTCTGAGATTGCCGCTCAGGTGTTGCCCGCCGAGCTGAAGCTCCGCTGGGGTGCTAAGCCCGAGGACTTCGGTAGCGAGAACACCCACGGTGACATCTACACTCTCTACGCTCTGAAGATTACTGAGCCTAACGGCCGCGCTCCGTTAGAGGGTGACGTCATCACCAGCTCAAAGGACGACTTCGAGCCCAACACTGGCCGTCCCTGCGTTTCTATGCAGATGAACTCTGACGGTGCACGCCGCTGGAGCCAGATTACCAAGCAGAACATCGGCAAGGCCGTAGCCATCGTGCTCGACGACGCTGTCTATACCGCTCCCCGCATCCTTTCTCAGATTGACGGTGGTAACTCACAGATTACCGGTAACTTCACCATCGAGGATACCAAGGACTTGGCCAACACCCTGAACTCTGGTAAGATGCCGGCTCCTACCCGCATCGTACAGGAAGAAGTGGTAGGTCCCTCACTCGGTGCCCAGTCCATCCAGCAGGGTATCATCTCGTTCATCGTAGCCTTCGTGCTCCTGATGATCTACATGATTATGCTGTATGGCTTCATTCCTGGTCTGATGGCTGACTGCGCCCTGCTCGTCAACCTGTTCTTCACCTTAGGTATTTTGACCTCGTTCCAGGCCGCTCTGACCATGCCTGGTATCGCCGGTATCGTGCTGACCCTCGGTACTGCCGTCGACGCCAACGTGCTTATCTATGAGCGTACCAAGGAAGAGCTGCGCAAGGGTCTGTCCATGAAGGAAGCTCTGAGCAAGGGTTATTCTAACGCCTTCTCAGCTATCTTCGACTCTAACGTTACGTCATTGATTACCGGTTTCATCCTGCTGTTCTTCGGTACAGGTCCTGTCAAGGGCTTCGCCACCACCTGGATCATCGGTATCTTCTGCTCGTTCTTCACCGCCGTGTTCCTGACCCGTCTGGTCTATGAGCACATGCTGAAGAAGGACAAGTGGACCAACCTCACCTTCGTGACTGCCTACTCTAAGAACATGATGCAGAACGCTCACTTCAACTTCATGGGCTCTTACAAGAAGTCATTCATCATTTGGGGTGTCGCTGCCATCATCTTCTGCGTGTCGTTCGCCGTTCGTGGCCTGAGCCAGAGTATCGACTTCACCGGTGGTCGTAACTACGTTGTTGTGCTCGACAAGGAAACTCCCGTTGAGTCAGTCCGTCAGGCTCTTGCCGGCGCCTTTATCAACACCATCGGCGATAAGGCCAACCAGGAAGCCAATACCAGCGTCATCGCTCTGGGTACCGACGGCAAGACCGTTCGTATCTCTACCAACTGGGACATCGAGTCCAACAATCCTGAGGTTGACGACAAGGCTGAGACCATCCTCTACAACGCCCTGAAGAAGGCCAGCCTCATCAACCAGGCCGAGGTCAGCGACTTCAAGAACCCCGACATCCGCGAGGGAGGTTCCATCATCTCGTCGGCCAAGGTTGGACCGTCGGTGGCTAAGGACATTACATACGGTGCTATCATCAGCGTGATCATCGCCCTGATTGCCATCTTCATCTACATCCTGATCCGTTTCCGCAATGTAGCCTTCTCAGTAGGTTCAACCGTTGCTCTGTTCTTCGACGCCCTCGTGGTCATCGGTTTCTACAGCGTGCTGTGGGGCTGGGTACCCATGTCGCTCGAAATCGACCAGACGTTCATCGGTGCTATCCTGACTGTGATTGGTTATTCTATCAACGATAAGGTGGTGGTCTTCGACCGTGTCCGTGAGAACATCCAGCTCTTTGGCAAGCGCGACCGTCAGGACCTGTTCAACGACTCGCTGAACCAGACCCTGGCCCGTACCATCAACACCTCTGTGACGACCTTGATTGTGCTGCTCTGTATCTTCATCCTCGGTGGTGACTCTATCCGCAGCTTCTCGTTCGCCATGATCCTCGGTGTTATCTTCGGTACCCTGTCGTCACTCTTCATCGCTGCTCCTGTGGCTTACCTCACCATGGGTAAGACCATCCGCGAGGACGAAGTTGCCGAGGCCAAGTAAGAAGCAACCTCTTAATAACATTTTTGATATCCCGAAGGCCAGACACGTTCCACGTTAGTCTGGCCTTCATCTTATTCCAAGCAATGAAACGAACCATCACCGCCATCGCCACGCTGTGTATCATGGCCTTTCTGCTCACCTCGTGCGCCGAAGTAGTGAGCACCCTCATCGAGAGCGACGTACACGCTGCTGTCGAGAATGGCCAGAAGTCGCGAGGCTCCCATCCCACCAGCAAACAACAGGCCAAGGAGGCCGAACGTCTGCGCCAGCAAGGCAAGTGTCCAGCCTGCAACGGCATGGGCCGTACTCCCGACGGCCGCTACACCTGTACCGAGTGTAAAGGGACGGGGAAATACGTGAATAAGGAAACGGATTAGGAAACCTACGGCATTTTGCAGGGATTATCGTTAGTGCGGTATTTCTGAAGCAGGGGAATCTCAATGGTCAGAGCCTCTGCCAGCCGACTGGCAACCTGATGGGCTCCATAGGCGTTGTAGTGGGTATTGTCCTGACGACCTTTGGGAAGGGCGGGATGCTCGTCGGGCCTGTACCACATGTGGAGACGTTTGGAACCTTCAACGCCCAGAGACTGCTCAAGGTCGTGTGTGATGCGGTTGGCATCGACAAAAACACAGTGCATGCGTCTGGCAACATCGCGCGGAGCTACGGCATAGAGGCCGTGGGTATCGACAAGGGAGTCACCCTCAACCATCTGGGGGCCATCCTTGAAAGTAGTATTGCGCAAGGCCTCATCGTCGGCATTCTCAGTAGCAGCTACAGGGCGCAAGAAGTTTCGGCGCACGACGGAGTTCATGAGAACGGGTATGCCACCATGTTCACGGGTTTCGCGGACAAAACGGGCAAGGTTATAGTCGAAAGTGGAGCCAGGATCAGTATGACGGTCTGGCTGCGGCTTCTCGTCGTTATGGCCAAACTGTATGATGACATAGTCGCCAGGACGAATGAGAGACAACACTCGGTCCCAACGGCCTTCATCGATGAAACTCTTGGACGAACGGCCATTGACGGCATGATTATCCACCCGGATGAAGGTATCGTCGAAGTAGCACTGCAGGGCCATGCCCCACCCTCTTTCCGGAGAGCCTTTCGACAGGTCTTTCAGAGCCGCCGTGGAGTCGCCGATAATGAAAATCGTGGTAATGTGGTGCGGCGCAGAGGCTGTCAGCAGTAGTACGGCGAGGAATGCAAAAATCAATTTCTTCATATATTCGAACGGTTTCTACCGTGCAAAGATACGAATTTTTGAGATATGTCCGCTTGTTTATGGAGCATTTTATGCCTTTCTTATGATTTTTTCGTATTTTTGCAAACCTGATTTTTGACTTCGCTGTGTCAACATGATAGCTATTGACACTTTTCAGGTATCACCTCTCACACCTCCCTCACCTCGCTCAGCCAAAGGATGCTTGCCTTAGCAAGAAAATAGGTGTGAGAGGTGTGAGAGGTGCTACCTGAAAAGTATGTTTCATTATCATACGGTTATGGAACCATAAATCTGCACCAATCTCACAAAAATCCATACGAGTTGATTATGTGTATGATTAGTTGGAGATTTATGGTACCTTTATAAAAGGCGGTGCCTTTCGTCCAAAACCCACCGACTTTTGAGCAAAAGGCACCGGGTTTTGCGAAAAGCCCAATACCTTTTGCCCGATGAATATTTTTACTTGATTAATACTTTCTTTCCACCAATAACATAGATGCCCGATGAAAGATTCTTCAGAGTTGTAACACTTGAGCATTTCTTCCGACCATCAACCGAATAGACATCAAAGGCATTGTCACTATTGGAAGCAAGACTGACTAAAAGTGAAGTAAAGGAAACAGTCATCTTTTGCCGTATAGCCTTATATTATCCTTAATAATTAATTATAATCCAAAGCCCATCATTGTCTTTGCCTTCATGCTTCAGAACACCTTTCTTTTGCAAAGCAGAAAGGTCACGTTCGATGGTGCGTTGGCTGACCGACAAAGTCTCCGACATTTGTTTGCCGGTGATTGTCGGAGATTCTTTTATGAGATTGAGGATTTTCTGCTGACGCTCAGTGAGTTTCGTCTCCGACAAGTCTCCGTCATGGTCTCCGACATTTTGTGTGTCGGCAGCGGCATAGATTATGGTTTGAAATTGGGTCGGAGTAGATTTGAATACAGGTTTCAGTTCATCCTTGTATCCATCCAATGCTTTGGTCTCATTGCAGATGCGTGTGAGTCCACTACCTCGCTTCTCCATATAGTCTAATTGAGCCATCACGTTAGCAAGTATGGGATTACGCCTTTCTGAAGAAACTTCTTTTCTTCAAGCATCAACTTGAAATCATATGCTGTACATTCAGCTATCAGAGTCTCTAATTTCATTTATAATGACGGTTACAATAATAAAATAAGATTTCTTGTATCTTAGTATGCAAAGGTACTACTTTTTCTCGAAACGGAAGCATAAAATCATCGTTTCGCGCGTAATTGAAGCAAATTTTGCCTAAAGTAAGCCTTACTTATAACAAAAAGAAACGATTTCTTGGTAAAATTCATTACCTTTGCCAACAAATTCGACGACGATGGAACAGAAATTCAACAACAATCGATTGGATTTGCAGATACTGCGGGAGTTCTGCGAGCAAGAGGGGGAGGAAATCGCTTACCGCAAGGGTGATCAACTGGAGCGTGAGGGTGACCCAGCACGGTGGTTCGCTTTTGTCACTGAAGGATGTTTCAAATATGTTAAATATGGTATGAGCGATGACAAGGCGCACATCACTTGGTTCTCGTTTCAGGGCGAGTTCGTGTGTGACTACCCCACATTTCTCTATGGCCGTCCGTCACAGGCCACGATTGAGGCGATGGTGCCCAGTTGCGTGCTAAGAGTCACAGGACAGCAATTAGAGAATTTCTTTGATCAGAGCAAAGAAACGATGAAACTACGAGCCATGATTGGTGAACACATTCTCAGCCAATTTCGTTCGCGCTATCTTGACCTCCATTGTACTACGCCCCGTGAACGCTATGAAATGTTGCTGCAACGCTGTCCTGGTATCATGGAGTTACTTGATTTGCAAGACATCGCTTCGTTCTTGAACGTCCATCCCAATACTGTCAGCAAAATACGGCGTGACATTACGTTTGGCGGCAAATAATAGTCTATAACAGGTAGAAACTCTCAACCTAAGTTGAGACATTCGCCCTTGGCATTCTTTTTTTAGATTTAGCCAAGGGTCTATTTTTGTGCCTTTTTGTAACTTTGTGGCTCG
>CADBHI010000125.1 GCA_902794405.1 uncultured Prevotellaceae bacterium | reverse complement strand
TAAACTTTCAAATTTTTAGCCCTTGTGGGCTGAAAATTTCTTTTAGAGAAAAGGATTTTTAGTTAAACATAGGCTTGTTCCGCTGTAGCTCGCGAGAGTGTTGCAGCGGACTTTTTTTGTAAATAGGCGGTTGGGGGTGATACAAAATGACGGCGCAGCCACTCCCCACCCCTTAAGGGGCGGGGTGCCCGGAGGGCGGGGCGGGGTACAAATGGCCGGGACGGGGTGTGAGATTAGTGAAGATTTAAGGTTCCTTTAAATCCCTATAACATAGAATAATGTGGAAAAAATAGCCGAATATTCGGTAATGTACAGAAAAAGTTGTAACTTTGCAGCCGTTGAACATTAAAAACAGATACGTTATGGAACAGGCAATCGGACTGAATGCAGCACAGATGGACTTCCTCCAACTCTTGGCTCACATCAAGACCACGGAAGAACTGGAAGAACTGAGCCAGATCGTGAGCGACTACTATGCCCGTAAGGCTGAGGAGGGTATGAATCACTTATGGGAGACTGGCCAGTGGAGCAAGGAGAAGGACGAGGAAGTGATGAGAACCCATCTACGAACACCATACAAATATGCCAAGTAAGAAGATTGTCCTCGATACTAACTGCCTTCTCGTATCCATATCGAAGTACGGCGAGGCATATCCAGTGTGGCGCGGTTTCCTTGACGGGCGCTATACGCTCTGCGTCTCAACCGAAATCCTTGAGGAATATGAGGAGATTATTGCTAGCATGGCCACGCCCGACGTGGCCAGAAACGTGGTCGACGCAATACTGAAGCGCAGGAACGTAGAGCGCATTGACCCTTACTACCATTGGAATCTTATCACCGCTGACCCCGATGACAACAAGTTCGTGGACTGCGCCTTTGCCGCAGGAGCCACCTACATCGTGTCCGACGACTCACATTTCAACATTCTACAAGACATCACTTTCCCTCAGTTGCTCGTAATCAGACTGAAGGAGTTCCTTGAATCCTTGAAGAAAGAGGATTTGTGATTTTTCACAAAACCTTGCAACCTTGCATCCTTGCATCTTGCATTAAGGTCGTTTCAATGTACAAGAGGGGGTACGCCTACGGAACATACGTTAATATATATAAATATATTATTATAATTATTAATGTTATTACTATAATACTACTATATATTGATGAAAATTGACGAAAGGGGCTTATGCAAGGATGCAAGATTGCAAGGTTGCAAGTTTTTTTTGCTCCGACTAAACTCCCAGTTTACTCCGACTTAAAGTTCCTTTACGTACGCAGGAGGAAAATAGAGAATAGAATGGCGCGACTGACGCAGAAGCCTTCGAAGGGAGTGTATTTACAGGACGGGAAGAAACGGGTGTTGAAGTAACTTTCCATAGGGCACAGAGCCCTGATTTATATAATTCTATGATTTTTAGCGGTTTAGCTTTTTATGGCGTTCGTATTTTTTCCATAGGCAACTGATACGACTTTCGAAAAAATGTCGTAACTTTGCAGCCGCAACAATGATTTAGTATTATGAAGGTAAGTTTTTTATTGATTATTTCGTTGTTTTCAACTATGACCGTTATGGCTCAAAGGAGTTGGTGGGTAAAGATGATCGGCTCATCCTTATTCATTTTACTAATCTCGCCAATGTTGGCAAATGCAAATGACGGCGATACGTTTAGCGAAGAGACTGTTGAAGGTGTCCTTTTAAAATACACAATTATCAGTGAATCAGAGAAAACCTGCATGGTCGGCGAGAAATATAATCCGGGTTTCCCTACCGTCCGAGTTCGCAGAGATCTTGCTGAGGAAGTGTGTCAAGCATCAGGAGACATCACCATACCGGAAGAGGTAAAAGGATATAGAGTTATCCGTATTGAAGCCTATGCCTTCAATCAGGCTGCCATTACTACTGTTGTCATTCCGAATAGCGTTGAATCTATCGGCATGGTTGCTTTTTATAGCTGTACTGAATTGAAATCTGTTAGGCTATCTGAGCAGTTGACAAGAATAGAAACATCTGCATTCTTTGGTTGTGAAAGTCTTGCCAGCATTATTATTCCAGAAGGAGTGGTTTATATTGGCGACTACGCATTTGCCAATTGCAAGCAACTGAAAGAAATTACGATTCCATCAAGTGTAGAGTATTATGGTGAAAATCTGTTCTGGAATACGGGTTTCACTTCTTTGCCAAAACTACCTGATAATCTCACCACTATTCCCAACGGCATGTTCTATCAATGCACCCAGTTGGCATCCATCGAGATTCCCAAGAATATCACAACGATTGGTGAATGTGCTTTCGGCAGATGTCCTATCTCGGAAATAGAAATCCCTGCCAGCGTAACCCATATCGGAGTGGCTGCGTTCGCCAATTGTCCGAACCTCACAAATATGACAATTCCCGACAATGTGACGGACATCGGATTTAACGCATTCAAAGGATGCTTAAATCTGAAGACGGTTACGTTACCCAACAACATCAGCAGTCTCAGTAAAGGAATTTTCAGCGAATGCTCCAGCCTGGAATCCATCATCATCCCAAGTGGTGTGAAAAGCATTGGCAAAGGTGCTTTTGAGGGATGCTCATCGCTTCGTTCCATCAATATACCCGATGGTATTGAGGAAATAGCCCCTCGATTGTTTTATAACTGCTCTTCTCTTACACAACTCATTATTCCCAAAAGCATTGTCAGTATAAAAAATGAGGATGAGGAGGGGAATCATTGGACATTTGTCTATGGCTGTAACAGCCTGACTTCTATTATCGTCGATAAGGACAACCCTGTGTTTGACTCCCGAGACAATTGCAACGCCATCATTGAGACTGCCAGCAACACATTGGTAGCAGGATGCTCGGCAACAAAGATTCCTGAAAGCATCACCTCTATTGGCTCCTACACGTTTGCCGGTCTTGAGAGTCTTACAACCATTGCTTTGCCCCAAAGCTTGAAACGCATTGAGGGAGGGACTTTCAATTGGTCCGGACTTCAGGAGATAGACATTCCTGAAAATGTGACATTCATTGGTTCATATTCCATCTGCAATTGTAAGCAACTGAAAACGGTCAGGTCTTTTATCAATGAGCCATACGAGATTTCAGAACATGCTTTCTATGGAAGCACGTCAGCCGCTACACTCTATGTTCCCAAAGGAACTGTAGACAAATACAAGGCAACGAAAGGATGGACGAATTTTAATGAGATCGTGGAAATGACAGCTCAAGATGATTACCATCCTCTTGTTGAGGAAGGTAAGCATTGGACGTACGATAACTTTATGCCCTTGCGTCCTGCTGAGTACGACCATTATTATTACTATGACCTAAAAGGAGACACACTGATTGCCGGAAAGCAATGCCTGAAAATATACTCAGAGAATAAAGATAACAATAACGCTATCCGATATGAGGGTGCCCTCTACGAGGAGAATAAGAAGGTGTATTGCTTCTTCCCAAATAAAGAGGCTGCTGTGTTGCTATATGACTTTGATTGCGCGGTGGGTGATGTGATTCAGGTTAGTGTAGGACAATTGCTTGTCAAAGATATTCAGACAGAAGATAATGGCGGAATAACCATTAAGAGATATATACTCCAAACCACTTCTAATGAAGAAGTCTTTTCATGGATAGAAGGTGTAGGAGCCTCAAAGGATTTCTTCAACATGCTTCCTTTAGATGGCAACTACAATAGTCTTAGCGCTTGTGAACTGAATGGCGAGAAACTCTATAAGCCTGTAGAGCAGGAACTAACAGAAGAAGGATATCATAAGATGGCTATCGAAGGAAAGTGTTGGAATTATATACATTATTATGTTGACGAAGATGGCGAGCACTATGAACCATATTCCTACGTCGTAAGGGGCGATACCATTATCAGGCGCACCACTTACAAGAAACTCTATTATCAAGATGAGAAGACGGAACGTCTCGTATGTCTTCTTCTCGAAAGAGGGAGAACTGTGTATAAAAATATAGACTTAGGCAATAACTCCTACGACTCACCGATTTTGAAGACTCTCTTTGAATTCGACCGAGAAGATTTCGGAAGGGTGTTCACTTGGAAAGCAGATATGAAAGCTGGTAATACCAACTGGATGGTATATGGCGTTGATACCATAGAGGTGAAAGGTCAGCAGTTCCGCCGATATACCTGCCTGCAGAAATATTCGGAAGAAGGAGAGGAGCTAACGACAATAGATTATGGCGGCGAAGGCGTGTGGCAAGATATTTGGGTTGAGGGCGTCGGGTCGGCAACAAGTGGAATTGAGGATCAAATTCCTTTTCACGAACCGTATGTGAGGACACCAGGCGAATATACCGCTTTCGTTTCCTGCTATGAGGATGGAAAGTGTATTTTTACAAAAGAGGACTTTTATAAGGAATCTGCTGGTGCCGAGACAGCTCAGGCTTATCGTCCGTTTATCGAAGACGGGAAAGTTTGGAAGGTGGGAACTATTCCGAGCAGTCCAGAAAGTCCTGTGCAGGTTGTTGATTATTACTATTTTGATGGCGACACGATCATTGACGGAAAGGCCTGCAAGCAGATGATGCGCCAACGATATGTAAGTTCAGATTCCCCAGATTATAGTGCTTTAACGCAAACGCCCTCCCTAAGTAAAGTGGGAGCATGGTACGAAGAGGACAAGAAGGTGTATTGTTACGACGAGCTGAAACAATCGATGGTGCTCAAATATGACTTCTCTCTCGAAGCCAACGATACCCTGCAGTTCTTGAACGTGGATGGTTCCTCATTTATAATAGGACCGAGGCAGACAGGAGGATTAGAAGGCTTTAAAGGCGTTTATAGGGATATCATGATGTGTCAGGATGAAGGCCCAAATATTCACAGTACCTTCTGGCTGGAAGGAGTCGGAGGTGTTGATGGACTGAAAGCAAATGCATTTGATCCGACGTTAGTAAATCTTGGGCCGTTCCTGATGTCCTGTGTCGTTGGTGATGAAGTCATCTACCTCAATGACGACTATGAGGATGGAGCCACCCCTGTGGCCGCAGAAGCCCGGAAACGCATCGACTTCACCCATACTATCAAGATTAGGCCGAAGTCACGGACGCTGAGAGAGACAAGGCAGTCGGCATTGCCGATGAAACGGGCAGAGCCGTCTATGAGAAAGCCATCAATGCTGGCAGCATCGTAGGCCTGACCATCGACATTTCTGATTATGCAAAAGGTCACTACACCGTAACTGTGGAGAATAGCCTTGAGTCCTTCACCGGTGAATTCGAAACTCAAACGACAGGCATTAGCAACGCTTTACGTCCTATGAAGAATGAGGAAATCAGAAACAATCATATCTTCGACCTCCAAGGCCGCCGCCTGACGCAGAAGCCGACGAAGGGAGTGTATATACAGGACGGGAAAAAGCGGGTGGTGAAGTGATTTTTCCATAGGGCGAAGAGCCGGCTGTTTCATAATTTACTGATTTACAACTATTTTCGTTTTTGTTGCAGTTGCGTATTTTCCATAGGCAACCGATAGAGCTTTCGAAAAATAGTCGTAACTTTGCAACCGAAATTATGAAACGAGCAATTACCATGTTTACGAGAACATTGTACATATTCATCTTTGGCGTTCTGCTGACAGCTTGTCATCAGCCGAAGCAGGATTCAAATTCACGACAGACGGCAGCAGCTTGTCTGGAGGAAGCGGAGGCTGCTCTGGCCAACGACAGCATTCGCTTAGGTGAGACGTTATTGCGGAAAACCATTCATCTGGCGGAAGAGTCTGAGGATTGGCACACCAATTATATCGCGTACCAGAGGTTGGCGGAAGCATTGTCGCAGAGCAACCCCGAGGAGGCCTTAAAACTGATGAAGAAGGCATTGGCCGTCTATGAGCAGCACCCTGACGATGAGCAAAACAAAGTGATCCTGCTCGACTTTGCTGGCACTTACGCCGCACAAGTAGCCTACACCAAAGAGGAGACATACGACGAAGCACTCGATTTCGTTCATCGTGCCTACGACCTCGCAAAGAAAAACCAGATGACCGACCTGATGTGCCAGACATTGACCAGTCTTGCAAACATCGCATGGGCAAAGGAAGACTACCGTCAGGCGCTCGACTATGCGCATCAGGCAAAAACGATTGCCAGAGAAGACCTTCGGCCTGGCACATTACAGGTGCTTGCCCGTAGTTACCTCAGCCTCAACATGCTCGATTCAGCAGAAATCGTCTATCGGCAGATTGAGCCGGGCGACGATGTCCATTTAGCCTATATCGTGCAGAGCAACCTTGCCAAGATAGCACTCCGTCGGATGGGAGCCAAACAGGTGGAGGACGACATTGATGACGCTTTCGAACAAGTTGAGGACTTCTACTACAAGGCGCTTGAACAGAAAGATCAATACTATAAGGAAACGTTGTGTCAGGAAATAGAGAATCAGCAACTGGAATACCGTTCAAAGATGTACGGCCGAACACTCCTGATTGTCATCATTTCGGCGGTCATCATCCTTCTCGTGGTAGTATTGGCACTCCGCTATCGCATTCGTATGCAGCAGCAGGAGAAACGTCAGCTACAGCAGGAGGCTGAGCATCAGAAGACCTTGCTGCATCAAGCGAACGAGGTGGTGGCATTCCTGCAGAACTTCATCCTCGAACGTACTGAGGTGATGGAGAAACTCAACCAGAGTGGCGATTCGCTCATCAACCTCAAGCCTCACGAATGGAGCGAGATAGAACGTACACTCAACGCCATCGACAACAACCGTTTCGCCAACCTCCGTGAGCAGTACCCCAAAATGCAGGAAGACGACATCCGCCTGTGTATCCTCACCCGATTGGGCATCAGCAACCGCACCATCGGCAACATCTACTGCATCACCGTCTCGGCTGTCCAGCATCGCAAGCTCAAGCTGAAGAAAGAGGTGTTCGGAGAAACCAATCCAGACGTTACGCTGGAGCAGATACTCAACAGCAAATAACAACCACTTATGTAATAACAAAAAAACAGAAAGATATGAAACGTACATTATTTATTATTGCGTGTATGCTTACTTCGATCACGATGTTAGCACAAGAAGAGTCCAATAACTACATTCCTTTTGTAGAGGCCGGCAAAACGTGGCATGTGGAGAGTTCGCCCTCCAGCGGTGAACAGTACTACAAGTTCCTAACATACAGGATGGACGAGAAAGTAGAACTTGACGGGAAGACCTACTTCAAATTAAAGCAAGAGGGTGACACTGATGCTGACGTATCTGACATGGGATTGTTCCGTGAGGAAGATGGCCGTGTGTATACCTATGACAATCTGTTAGACAGGGATGTCATGCTGTATGACTTCTCACTCAAAGAGGGCGACACATTCACCTACGAGATTGACCCCTACAGTCCAATGAACTGCAAGGTGTTGAAGCAGGGATGGTTATACGACGGTCCCCAAATCGTATCGTCTGTTATCCCCATTTCAGCCGATTCAATGGAAATCAGGTATCGTCAGTTACGCACATGGACCATTGGTCGCGAAATTGGGCCAGGTGAGTACCATGAGTTATCA
Organism: uncultured Prevotellaceae bacterium; assembly: GCA_902794405.1. Lineage (GTDB taxonomy): Bacteria > Bacteroidota > Bacteroidia > Bacteroidales > Bacteroidaceae > Prevotella. The sequence goes on along the minus strand of CADBHI010000125.1, from coordinate 15,959 downwards.
ACATGGGTGGAAGGTGTCGGTTCTTTAAAAGATACGTTTATTTACCCATTAAGTGTTGGGGGAATATGTTCTCTGGCTTACGTCGAAAGAACAGATCATGAAACGAACTATTCCAAAAACAGCTATCTGCCTTTCTCGTTTTATAATCCGTATGGCCGCGTTCATGGCTGCAACCTGCCCATAGACGTTAAAGTCCAGCCGGGTGATGGGCATTCTCAGCTTACCTACGATTTGGAGGGCGATCACATGCATGTCTATGGAAACATCTACGCTCAAGCCGGTAACGCCTATGCCTACTTTATCGAGGAAGAGACTGACGATCCCTTAGTACGCAAGCTCCATTTCCAAATAGAAGATGTAGATCCTGTCCCAACAACTATGGGCCTCCATGCTACCGAATTCTATGTCCCTGGCCTCAACCCTAACTTCGACTACATCATAGTGGACAATCAGGGCGAGGAGCATCCTGTTGTCAACAGGACACCACAGAAGGACTACCGTCCATTTGTCGAAGACGGCAAGGTGTGGAAGGTTGGAGCCATCAGCTCTGGCAATCCTGTGCAATGGGTTGAATACTATTATTTCGATGGCGACACCATCATCGACGGAAGGGCCTGCAAGCAGATGATGTGCCAGCGGTATGTCAGCCCAAGTTTTGCGGAATATGGTGCTGTTTCAGGAAGTTCCGCCCTGAACTATGTCGGAGCATGGTACGAGGAGGATAAGAAAGTGTACGAATACGACATGACAAGCAGAGAGTTTCAGCTGATGTACGACTTCTCCTTCGAAGACCCCGATACCCTGCTGATTAATCATCAACCATACGTGATAGGGCCTAAACTGACAGGAGGCATGAATGGTTTTAAGGGCGTATACAGAGACATTATGATGTGGATAGACGGAGAATTCATTTACAGTACTCCTTGGCTGGAGGGTGTCGGAGGTACTGACTGCCCGACCACAAATGTCTATTCTGGCTATGTTGATCCTCTGTGGTTCCTGATGTCATGTACCGTCGGAGATGAAGTCATCTACCTCAACGACGACAACGAGGATGGAGCTACCCCTGTGGCCGCAGAAGCCCGGAAACGCATCGACTTCACCCATACTATCAAGATTAGGCCGAAGTCACGGACGCTGAGAGAGGCAAGACAGTCGCTATATGGTGAATACACCGTAACTGTGGAGAATAGCCTTGAGTCCTTCACCGGTGAATTCGAAACTCAAACGACAGGCATTAGCAACGCTTTACGTCCAATGAAGGATGAGGAAATCAGAAACAATCATATCTACGACCTCCAAGGTCGCCGTTTGACGCAGAAACCTGCGAAGGGAGTGTATATACTGGACGGGAAGAAAGTGGTGGTGAAGTGAATTGAGAAAAGCATGGATATTTGTCTCATAAACAAGCGTATAGACGAACTTGACTACCTGAAAAGCATCATGATAGTTTTGATGATAGCTTTTCACTTGGTTTACATTGGTGATGGCTTCCCTTATGCCAAGCGGTTTGTCTATACTTTCCACATGCCTGTATTCTTATTGCTGTCAGGTTACCTGATGAACATTGACAAGGGCATGAGGAAGTTTATGAGGCAGATATCCTTCTACGCAGTCCCCTATGTTGTGATGGAGAGTGGCTATACCGTTATGGCATCGCTGTTGCCCATCCGCGAACATATAGACCATCTGTCGCTGACCGTCTTCCTCGACAAGCTGATACTCCATCCTCTTGGTCCCTATTGGTACTTGCATACGCTCATCATCTGTGGCATCACTTACTATTTGGTGTTTCATTTGGTGAGATTGCGGATGCCAGAGAAATACATCTTGACGGGTATTGTTTTCTTCTTGTTCGGAGCCCAGAGACTCTTGTCTTTTCCATCGGCATTCTATTTTCTTATTGGTATTGTCGTCCGTCAGAGCCACGTCAGCATTCTTGCCTTCTTTCAGCCTTCATGGCTGTCTTCGCTTGCTTTAGCCCTGCTTGTTCTCAATCCTGCTAACATGCAGTCAGGGTCAACAGGCTCTTTGCTCGTCGTCTGGCTGATGACAGCCTTTTGTCTGGCCGTCTGGCCGTATGTCAAGGGGAGGCTGCGTAGTATAATGTTATTAATAGGACGAAATACGATGTTGTTGTTCCTCTTTTCCCCCATCTTTACTGTTTTATGCAAGGGGCTGGTCCCTTTTTTCCTTTTTGATTCAACAAGGATGCTCTTTTTAGTTGTCAGCCTAGCTATTTGCATATCAGGCAGTTTCGCTATTGGGTTATTGATGGATAGCTTCAAACTTTCACCATATTTCTTTGGAAGGACAAAGATTCTTGTATAATATAAACGAAGCTTTTTCTATGCAACAACGCCACCACGACAGGCTCCGGTATTTTCAGGAGTTGTCGAACACTTCAAGGGACTTTTATGTGGACTATGTCGGACGGTTCGTATCCGTTAACTCTTCTACCCGTGTTTTGGAGATTGGTTGTGGCGAAGGGGGAAACCTGCTTCCCTTCGCACAGCTGGGCTGCTACGTGAAGGGCATCGACCTTGACAGGGAACGTACAGAACAGGCCCGCAAGTATTTTGTGTTATCAGGCCAGAAGGGAGAGTTCGTGTGTCAGGACTTCCTGACCTTCCCGTCTCCCAACGAAGGGTCTGAACGGTTCGACGTCATACTGATACACGACGTGATAGAGCACATACCACCGTCGGCTAAGTATCCCTTCTTCTTCCATATCCGCAGCTTCCTGCGCCGAGGCGGCATCGTGTTCTTCGGCTTCCCAGCATGGCACAATCCGTTTGGCGGCCACCAGCAGATAAGTGTCGGCATCGCCTCGAAGCTGCCTTTCATCCACCTGCTGCCCAATGTGCTCTACACATTGCTGCTCCGCTTCAGCAGAACTTCGCCAGCGATGATAGAGGAGCTGCTGGCCATCAAGCAGGCTCGGATGACCATTGAGCGTTTTGAGCAGCTGACCCATCAGACGGGCTATACTATCGTCGACCGCCAGCTGTGGTTCATCAATCCCCACTACCAGCAGAAATTCCACCTGAAGCCCCGCAGACTGTGGTCGCTCCTGGCCCGTGTACCTTACGTCCGCAACTACTTCACCACCTCAGCCTTCTACGTCATCTCGTTGTAGCCAAATAAAAGCGTAAATGATGTTAAAGGAATGCAAGGATTTCGCTTTTCACCGTTATAATTGTAAACGATTAAAACCATTACGAATATGAAAAAGGTATTACTATTGACAAGCACCCTGCTGCTGTTGCTGGCAGGCGCAATGTTCGTCGTCAGCTGTAGCAGCGATGACGAAGAAACTCATAATGACACCAGCCTTATCGGCTCTTCGTGGAAATTATATGGATTTGGTTCTACGAATAATAATGAAATCCGTAAAGCGCAACCTGACGATAGAGATTTTTCTTATATCATTCATTTTCAGGAAGACGGTGCCGTATCTGGTACAACATCTGACAACGAGTTTTCTGGTGAATACTATGTCGAGGGGGCAACTATCAGTATAAAGAATGTTGGTAGCACAAAAATGGGTGAGATAGGTGATGGACATGAGTATTTCTCCGCATTATTATCATGTTCTCAATATTTCGTCTCTAACAATCGACTAATACTTTATTACAATAACAATCTAAACTATTTACTCTTTAACCGACAATGATAATGAAAAGACACTTGTGATATCTCATATAGATCAAAGGAACATCTCAAATATAACCAGTAATCAGCCCTAATGCAACAAGGATACTTGAGGTTGAACAACGGCCCTTTACAACAAGAGAGTAAAACAATCAGAGAATCTTTTTCTTAATATTTTAGCTTAAATACAGTATATTTAAATAATTATTCGTACATTTGCAGCAGATTTAGAGTCCCTTGATAGAGGACGGCTATAATACAGGGAATAAAAATAGACAAAATATGGCACTAAGAGAGAGATACATTAACCCGTACACCGACTTTGGCTTCAAAAAGTTGTTTGGTACTGAAATAAACAAGGACTTACTGATGAGTTTCTTGAACTCGTTTCTTGATACGAAGGAAGCGATTACGAGCGTGAAATACTTGAACAGCGAGCGTTTAGGCGACGGTGTGGGTGATCGTCGTTCTGTCTTCGATGTGTATTGTGAGACAGAGAAGGGCGAAAAGTTCATCGTAGAGATGCAGAAGGCAGGGCAGCGTTACTTCAAGGACCGTAGTGTCTACTATTCCACCACGCCTATTCGCGAACAGGCTCAACAGGGCGAGTGGAATTTCCGTTTGGAGAATGTCTATACCGTTGGTGTGCTTGATTTCGTATTCCCCAACAACGAATATCCTGCCGATGAGTATTACCATGTGGTCAAGTTGATGGACGTAGCCGACAAACACGTGTTTTACGACAAGTTGACCTTTGTATATCTGGAAATGCCGAAGTTCAACAAGACGGAGGATGAACTTGAAACGATGTTCGACAAGTGGATGTATGCCCTACGCAATCTGTCCCGTTTGCTTGACCGTCCCAAGGCTCTACAAGACCGCATCTTTGAAAAGTTCTTTAATCAGGCCGAAATCGCTCAGTATAATGAAGAAGAGCGACGCGAATACGAGACCAGCGTGAAGAACTATCGCGACTACATCAACACGATGGACTATGCACACGACAACGGTTGGAAGGAAGCCAACGTTGAGAATGCCCGGAAAATGAAAGCTGATGGTATGCCAACCGAATTGATAGCAAAGTATACCAGTCTTTCTATCGACGAGATTGCTACGTTATGACACCTATGCTTCGTCCCACAGATGAAGTGATCTATACTGCCTATGAGGTTTTCGACGGCCGGGCCCAGAGTTCTCATAGAAAGACTGGTATCATCAGGGTAAAGTGACGAAACTACCAGAAAGGTTCCGCTTTCCTCTATGGTCACCGCCTGACGCAGAAACCCACGAAGGTGAGATTGATGGAGATTTTAAGGTTGGCCTTCATCCCATCTTTTCGCTATACTATGAATTTTGTGTTTTAGGGTGTCAGGGTGACAGAATGCCGATGTACAGGGCGTTTGCACCCTTTTTTAAGGGTGACAAGGGTGACAGGAGGGTGACAGGAGTGTGCGCGCACAACCAGAAAATGGCAAGTGGGTACCGGTTTGCGCCCCCGTATGGTTATAGTTTAAGCCGTTCAAAATCATCTTGTATTATCCGTTTTGAAGACGCTTGAAGGCAGGATGCGGTTAAATTCTCGAGAGAATTTGGAGGTTTACTCCGCCCAAAGTATTGCTTAGCCCGGCATTGCGCACACTCCTGTCACCCTCCTGTCACCCTTGTCACCCTCAAAAAAGGGTGCAAACGCCCTGTACATCGGCGTTCTGTCACCCTGACACCCTAAAATACAAAATTCATAGTATAGTAAAAAAGGTGCTGAGGGTTGACACAGAGTAATGACAATCTCTATTGAACGTTTTCGTTAAGTCGCGCCCTAATTGCACTTCGTGAGAATCTATCATATTGTTTTATCGTGGTTTTCTTTGATTATTCAGAAACTATTCTTAAATTTGCACTCGAAATCAAAATGTTTTATGTTATGACTGCATTACACTACAGATGACAGACAAAGCGGATATACTATACCAACCCTATCAGGCTCTGACGGCAGGCCAACGCAAGCTGCTATGCTTCCTGGCCTATACAGGTAAGAAGACTGATGAGCAGATTCAGGCACTCTACAGACACGGTGAGGATTTGAAGGTCGATCAGATGAAGAAGCTGGTCAACGGTCTGCGCAGTTTCTATGAAACGAGCTTCTACAGCTACCGCAACGAATATCAGTTGCATGCCCATCATGTTGCGCCACTCATGCTCTACCTGTTGGAGGTGATGCCGCAATGGCTGGAGCACTTCGACAAATTTTATAAGAATTATCAGGCTCCGCAGGCCATGACGCTATTGTCGAGGCTGGAGTGCTGCATTGAGAGCAAACCTTTGGAGTCACGTGGCCGAGGGATAGTTTTTCGTGATGCGGAGATATTAGTGCCGCTGGCTTCCGATGCTCGTTTCCTGCCGCTGATGACCGAACTGCTGGATATCAATCGTTTTGTGAAAGATGTGGTTGTCTACCAGATTGAGAACGACATAGCCGACTCAGAGAACGTCATTGGACAGATTGCCAGCCTTTACTACAGCCGCATGCTGCAGACCCATGCCAATGACCTGAAGGCCGTCGTGGCACTTTACGATTTCTTCAAACAGGGGCGTTACGACGAGAAGAGTACTAAATTCAAGGGCCTTTACAACTGCCTGTTGGCTGGTGCTCAGGCGCTGTATGCCAGCGACTATGTTGCAGCATTTAATATGATGTCGGCTGCCATTCGCGAATCCAACAAGTCGCGGCAATCTCAGGATAAGGGCTTTTTCCATCGCGTGCTCAATAATTATCTGTTAGTCATGTCCTACTACTTCCACAAGCCCGATGAGGGCAGGAAGTTGGCGGCACTGGTGAAGAAAGACCTTTTCATGCGGAATAGCGAGCACAAGCCCGTTACGTGGCTGGCCGAATACTTTTCAAATGGCTCATTGCCTTCGCAGAAGGTCATCAATGCCTATCTCTCGGGAGGGACAATTGGTACGACAACAACGCTCAACAAGTATTTCACAATACTGGTAGCTCGCTTCCTGCATATCGAAGTGGAGTGGCCAAAGGATCTCCCGACTATTCCCAATATACGTCTGTTGCGCCACGAGCTGTCACCTTGGCTACCGCTAAGCAATGAGGAGAAGCAGCAGATGAACGATGACTTCGGCGGCGAGCCGCTGCTGGCACGCATCCGTTATAAACAGCCGTGGGAATTACTTCTTGAGGAACTGACGCCCCATGCAGAGGGCAATCAGCAGAAAGAGGAACGGCAGGTACGAGTGAGCTACATTATCACTGGTTTCGAGAAAGTGGAACCGCGCGAACAGAACCGTTTACAGTCTGGGGCATGGGGTGCAGGCAAACGTATGTCGATAGAACGCTTCAAGCAGGGAGCCGACTACATGGATGACATAGACCGCCAGATTGCTAATATGGCTGGACGCTGGGACTATGACTTGGACTTGGAAAAGATACTACCCTATCTCATCGGCTCCGACCGCGTCTATACAGGATGGCGTGCCCCTTTCACACCCGTCACCATCGATGAGGAAAAGCCTTACCTAATGATTGAACGGACAAAGACGGCCTTCAGCGTGAAGTCGAACATCGGACGTGCCGACTTAAGTGAGCCTGTGGTCTATCGCAAGGACAGCGATACGCATTACACCGTCATCACCATGACTGACCGACAGCGTTCCTATTATCAGAAACTGTTGGCCATCGGCGGTTTCCCGTTAGAGGCTGAAGAGCAGTTGCGCGAGTTCCTTCCCAAGGTGAGCGACGTGGTAGAGGTACATAGTGACTTGGTGGAGGGCGGTACAACGTTAGAGCTTCGCGACGGTACATCCCAGCTCTGCTTGCAGGCCTTACCGCAGGATGGTTCACCAGGTCATTATAGTATATGGTGCCTGGCACGTCCGTTGGCCGACGGCAAGACGTTGTTCGAGGCTGGGCAGGGATTGAACCCTTGTGTAGCCGAGCAGGACGGCGTGCGCTACCAAGTGACACGCGACATCAAGGGTGAGCGGGCCAACTTGGAGCTGTTACGCACATTCATTGCTGACAACGACTTGACAGAGCTTGACGCTGACGAACTGTTTACAGACAGAACTACCATCGACTTGAATGCCGAAGGGCTGCTGATGCTCATGGACTTCGTACGCCAACAGGCAGAACATTTCTATATGGAATGGCCAGAGGGCGGAAAACTGAACCTCAAGGCGGCGCAGCCCAGCGCATGGAATATCTCGCTGCGTTCGAAGAACGGATGGTTTGAGGTGGAGGGCGAGATTCCCATCGACGACGAGACCGTACTCACCGTGGGGCAGTTATTGCAATTGGTGGCCGAGAGTCCACGCGGCGGTTTTATCCGTCTTAACGACACTGACTTTCTGACTATCAGCGACAAGCTACGCAAGCAGTTGGCGCGATTGGAGAGTCTGACGGTCAGCAACCGCGGCCATCTGCAAATATCCGAACTCCACGCCTCGTTGTTGGGTAGTGCGCTCAGCGGTGAACTAGACATCAAGCACGACAAGCGCATAGACCAGCTACAGAAGAAAATCAAGCAGAGCATGGCCCAGCAGCCCGATACGCCCAAGACGCTGAAGGCCGAACTACGTGACTATCAGACGGACGGCTATCAGTGGATTGCCCGCATGACGGGATGGGGAGCCGGCGTCTGTCTGGCTGACGATATGGGACTGGGCAAGACCGTGCAGACCATCGCCTTCATGCTTCATACTGCCAACCAAGGACCTGCCCTCGTAGCAGCACCAGCCTCTGTGGTGCTCAACTGGCAGCGTGAATTGCAGCGCTTTGCACCGTCGCTGCATGTCGAGGTGTTCAACACAGCCACTGACCGCAAAGCCCTGGTTGAGCAGGCGGCAGCAGGCGATGTCATTCTAACCACATACGGTCTGTTTGTTACTGAAGACGAAGTACTCTGCGGCAAACAATGGAACACGGTCTGCCTGGACGAAGCCCACGTCATCAAGAACCGGCAGACTAAGACGTCGGCAGTAGTCATGAAACTGCAGGCCACACATCGAATTATCCTGACGGGCACACCTGTGCAAAATCATTTAGGCGAATTGTGGACAGTTCCGACAGAAATACATCGTACCCATTGAACAGCAGGATAGTAAGGAACGCTCGCGACAGCTGAAACGCATCGTCAGTCCTTTCATGTTGCGCCGTACTAAGCAGGAGGTCATCGAGGAACTGCCCGACAAGACGGAAATCAACATCCCCGTGGAGCTCAGCGACGACGAGCTGGCCGTCTACGAGGTTATACGCCGTAGGGCTAAACAGTTGTTGGAAGATGAGCGGTCGTCCTCTGGTGTCAGCGTCAACACATTGGCTGAGATTACCCGTCTGCGACAGGCCGCCTGCTCGGCAGAGCTGGTAGAGAAGAACTGGAAAGGGGAGTGCTCGAAGCTCACCGCCCTGAGCGACCTGTTGCAGGAAATCGTCGACGGCGGCAATGCCGTACTGGTGTTCAGCCAATTTACATCGTTTTTGGCGATGGTACGCCAGCAGCTTGACAAACAGAATCAACCCTATCTCTACCTGGATGGCTCAGTACCCGTACGCCAGCGCGACCAGCTGGTGCAGCAGTTCCAGCATGGCGACTGTCCCGTATTCCTGATCAGTCTGAAAGCTGGTGGATTGGGACTGAATCTGACTGGTGCCAACTACGTCATCCACCTTGACCCTTGGTGGAACCCCGCCATCGAGCAACAGGCCACCGACCGTGCCTACCGCATCGGCCAACGGCAGAACGTCACCGTCTATCACCTCATTTCTCAGCACACTATCGAGGAGAAGATCCTACGTCTGCATCAGACCAAGCGCAACCTTGCCGACGCCATGCTCGAAGGCACCAACGAGAGCCACAAGCTGACCAGCAAGGATCTCTTAGCTATGATTGACAAGGATTCTTAAAGTTTCCTACCCCTGATTACCCTCTATCGAAGTCTGTTGACTAGCAGAAAGGCTCATTTCCCTCTTCAAACTCGCGGAGGCGCTTCCTGATGGTATCGAAGTTCGGCTTCTTCAGTTTGCCTTGTTCATAGCGGCTGGCATATTCGGCCATGCTGCGGGTGCTTTGCGTTGGGTAGCTGCCCTGTCCACTTAATAGGACAATATGCTCTTCTGACTTTGGTGTGTAGCGACCGCTTTTCTCCAAAGTGATGACGTGGTGCCATTGTGTCTTTTTGCCTTTCTTGATGTCGAACGTGGCGGAGGCACCCTTCTTGCCAAGTATGAAACCGACAGTGGTATAGTCGGTGCTGTCCATCTCCCTGTAGTCTATGCCCAAGGCTTGCTCGTCGGCATCGGGCAGATAGCGTAAATTATCATCCTTGAATTCATACTTCTCTGGCACATCCTGCCATCCAAAACTGAGCATGATGAGTTCAGCAAATCCCGTCAGCGTCATGTTAGAGGGTAGTTGCAGCGTCCGTTCCACCTTCTCAGGAGCATCCATCAACTCTATGCGCACGGTATATCGCTTAGCCTTTTCTGACGTGTCGTAGATACCGAAGTCATCGAATTCGTATGGCCCGTCGTCCTCTTCGTCCCAGTATTCATCTTCATCTTCCAATAGTAGGAACTCATCCTCATCAGCCTCATACTTTGCATGCTCATCGCGTAAGAAACCGTCCAGACTGTCGTACTCGCAGTAGTAGTACACAGATTCGTCGTTCATCACCTGCTCAAATTCGTCGGCACCGCCTGTCAGAATCATCGTAGGCACATTCAACTCAGTAAAGAGCCTACGCAACTGCGGCATCGTCTCCTTGATGTGAGCCGTAGCCAACGCCAGAGCATACTGTTCGATGTTCATCTTCGATGCTCCTTTCTTGCAGATATCGAGGCAATGGTTCAGAAATTTTGTGATGATAGCCAATACGCGCAGCCTTTTCTCCGGATGGCGCAGATAGGTCCAGATGATGGCATTCAGTACGATGGGTTTGGCATCGGGAATGATGCCCTGCTCGTAAAGGAAATCTTCCAACGTGTCCAACTGGTCCTTACCCAACTGATAGACCACCGCTGACGGCCATTCCGTATAGCGCACAAAGAAGTTGTGGAAGAAATATGCATCCTGCCTTAACGCCTCTAACACGAGGTCGAGGCAATCTGTCATTTTAAGCCGCTCCATCATCCATAACGGCCCGTAGAGCCTCCAGCGGTTCTCGCGCTGCTCTGGTTCAAAGCGCGAGAACAACAAATACATATAGCCTCGTAATTCTTCACGTTGCTGCTTTCGCGTCATTTTCATGTTTTGACCGTCGCGCTCCACAAACTCACAAAGCTCCAGCTTGTCGTCATCAGGCTCAACATGCCAGAATGGGGCGAGCCATTGACAGTCAATTTCCTTTGCAGCCTTCGATGCATAGTCCGGCTTCTGATAGGTATAAAACTTCTCGTTTTCTACCTCTGCTAAGCCCGTCTTGCTCGTCATCACTTTTTTGAACTCTTCGCGTTCCTTCTCGTTCATATTCTCCAGCATATTCTTTATATGACTGATGAACTGGTGGAATCCTTCGTTTGATTCTTTTCTTTTTGCCATTTTACATGTATGATGGTTATGTGAAAACGCCTTTACAACGTGAACTTTTCGCTACCTGTTCTTGTTATGCCGAAGCTTTGGCAAATCTCTATGACCTCATGAGGCAAGCCTCATTGATAGGTCGTAGCGTTACATTAATTCTGTTTCTATGTCTTTGCCAATTCGTTTTAAAGGGTTAAACTTCCTGTTAGTTGTAATTCAGGTCGCAAATATACGAATAATTTCCCAATAAACGTACAATTTACGAAAAAAGTTGTATCTTTGCGGTACTATTGCTATGGATAGAGCAAAGTTTGAAAGCCAGAAGGCATTTGCGGGCGAGAAGAAAGCCTCGATGCAGCGGCGCTGTGTGGATAACGACTACACGGCGCGACGGATGTATATGGTAACGATGGTGACGGAGGGGCGCAAGCCGCTGTTTGGTCAGGTGGTAGGGCGAAGTGATGCCGTAGAGCCTTCACCAGAGGTGCCTCGTGTTGCACTGTCGCCATTAGGGGAGGCTATAGCGCAGATATGGCAAACGATAGGCAGTTATCATTCGGAGGTAAAGGTGGTGGCGCTACAGATGATGCCCGACCATCTGCACGCCATCCTGTTTGTGAAGGAGCGAATGGAGAAACCGTTGGGGAAGGTGCTGCTGGGTGTGAAGCAGGCCTGCAACCAGGCTTTCAGAAAGGTAATGCCGGTTGAGTTTGTTGCTGTGGCACAGCAACACGCACAGCAGAGCCGCGAAAACGGCCTGCTCTTTGCAAAAGGCTTTAACGACCAGATACTGCTGAGGGACGGACAATTAGAGCGCTGGCTGAACTACCTGAAGGACAACCCACGGCGCCTACTGCTGAAGCGCGAAAATCCTGATTTGTTTAGGGTACAAAGAGGACTAACGTTCGCAGGGCTCAGCTTTTCGGCTATTGGCAATCGTTTTTTATTGGAAAGACCGCTAAAGATACAGGTGCAGTGCTCAAGAAGCATCAGCGAGGAGGTGCTGAAAATGAAGACGAATGAATGCTTACGTGCCGCAAGGCAAGGGGCGGTGCTGGTGTCGCCCGCTATCTCAAATGGCGAGAAGACTATCATGCGGGCGGCATTCGAGGAAGGGCTACCGCTGATATATCTGCAAGAAAATGGTTTTACGGATTTGGCAAAGCCTGGGGGCATGAGGATGGATGCCTGCGCCAGAGGGCAGTTGCTAATCTTGGCTCCTTGGGAGCATCATAATGAAAAGATAGCGATTAAGCGCGGGCAGTGCCTGCAGCTGAACGAGATGGCGAGGGCTATATGCGAGGGCTGAGCGTTCAGTGGCTTGCTGTGGAGTTTGTTGCTGTGGCACAGCAACATGCAGAACCAAAAAAGCGCCGCAGGTTTCTTCCCTGCGGCGCTCTTATTATAGATAAGGTGAATCCTTAGTCGGCGAGCTTTGCCTTGATCATCTCGCGGTTCAGGCGGGCGATGTTGGCGATGGTCTCGTTCTTCGGGCAAACGGCCTCGCAGGCGCGAGTGTTGGTGCAGTTACCGAAGCCGAGTTCGTCCATCTTGGCAATCATGTTCTTCACACGGCGGGCAGCCTCTACACGACCCTGTGGAAGCAGGGCGAGCTGGCTGACCTTCGACGATACGAAGAGCATAGCAGAGCCGTTCTTACAAGCTGCTACGCAAGCGCCGCAGCCGATGCAAGAAGCGCAGTCCATAGCCTCGTCGGCATCCTCCTTAGGAATGAGGATAGCGTTGGCATCCTGAGCCTGACCTGTACGGATAGTGGTATAGCCACCAGCCTGGATAATCTTATCGAAGGCACCGCGGTCGACCATACAGTCCTTAATCACAGGGAAGGCAGCCGAGCGCCAGGGCTCTACGGTGATGACGTCGCCATCGTTGAAGCGGCGCATGTAGAGCTGACAGGTTGTTGCGCCACGCTCGGTCAGACCGTGAGGCGTACCGTTGATGTAGAGTGAGCACATACCGCAGATACCCTCGCGGCAGTCGTGATCGAACACGAAGGGCTCCTTGCCTTCGTTGATGAGACACTCGTTGAGGATATCCAACATCTCCAGGAATGAAGTATCGTCGGGAATATCCTTCATCTCATAGCTATCAAAGTGACCCGCATCCTTCGGACCATTCTGACGCCAAAACTTAATCGTGAAAGAAATACTTTTAGCCATGTTCTTTAGTTATCTTTGATGACTTAATGGCTTCGCCTCAGCAATGCTCAAGCAAGCTTGGCATTGCATTCGGCTTGCACATTAGTTCTTATAGTTACGGGTTTGTACTTTAATTGCTTCATACTCCAGCGGCTCCTTGATGAGAGTAGGCTCGTTGCCCTTGCCCTGATACTCCCAGCAACCAACGTAGAAGTAGTTCTCGTCGTCGCGCTTAGCCTCGCCTTCCTCGGTCTGGTACTCCTCGCGGAAGTGACCACCGCAGGACTCATTACGAGAGAGAGCGTCGAAAGCTACGAGCTGACCCATTGTGAAGAAGTCACGCAGGTGGATGGCCTTGTCGAGCTCAATATTCAGGCCCTCTTTGGTGCCAGGAACGAAGAGGTTCTCGTCGAACTCCTTCTGCAGCTCCTGCATCTTCTTCAGACCTGTCTTCAAGCCCTCGGCAGTACGGCCCATACCAACATACTCCCACATGATGTGACCAAGCTCCTTGTGGATAGAGTCGACAGAACGCTTACCCTTGATGTTCAGCAGACGGTCGAGCTCAGCGTCAACCTTCTTCTCGGCCTCGTCAAATTCAGGCAGGTCAGTGCCAATCTTACCCCAGATGCTCTGGTCAGCCAGGTAGTTCTGGATGGTGTAAGGCAGCACGAAGTAACCGTCGGCCAGACCCTGCATCAGAGCCGAAGCACCCAGACGGTTAGCACCGTGGTCAGAGAAGTTGCACTCACCGATAGCAAACAGGCCGGGAATAGAGGTCTGCAGCTCGTAGTCAACCCAGATACCACCCATGGTGTAGTGGATAGCGGGATAGATCATCATGGGCTTGTAGTACTTCACGCCATTGATCTCGTTGGCAACGTCGCCAGGGAATACGTCGGTAATCTCCTCGTACATCTCGAAGAGGTTGCCATAACGCTGCATGATGACATCGATGCCCAGACGGTTGATAGACTCAGAGAAGTCGAGGAACACGGCCAAACCGGTGTTGTTTACGCCGAAGCCCTTGTCGCAACGCTCCTTAGCGGCACGAGAGGCAACGTCACGGGGAACGAGGTTACCGAATGCAGGATAGCGGCGCTCCAGATAGTAGTCGCGATCCTCCTCGGGAATCTCCCAACCCTGCTTGGTACCTGCCTGCAGAGCCTTAGCGTCTTCAATCTTCTTGGGAACCCAGATGCGGCCGTCGTTACGGAGTGACTCAGACATCAGCGTCAGCTTCGACTGCTTGTCACCATGAACGGGGATACAGGTGGGGTGAATCTGAACGTAAGAGGGATTTGCAAAATAAGCACCCTTGCGATAGCACTGAACGGCAGCGGTGCAGTTGCAACCCATAGCATTGGTAGAGAGGAAGTAGGTGTTACCATAACCACCAGTAGCAATGACAACGGCGTTGGCGCTGAAACGCTCCAGCTTACCTGTCGTCAGGTTCTTGGCGATGATACCACGAGCACGGCCATCGACGATGACCACGTCTTCCATCTCGTAGCGGGTGAAGAGCTTCACCTTGCCAGTATTTACCTGACAGCTCAACGAGCTATAGGCACCGAGCAGCAGCTGCTGACCCGTCTGACCCTTGGCGTAGAACGTACGGCTTACCTGGGCACCACCGAACGAACGGTTGGCCAGCATGCCGCCATACCAGACGATAGACAGAGTCACCATCGTTCTGATAGCACTTGGCGGCGTTGATACCACCCTGAGCGGCGATAGAGTGAGCGCGACGGGGAGAGTCCTGAATGCAGAAATTATACACATTGAAACCCATCTCTGCAAGTGAAGCAGCTGCCGAAGCACCAGCCAGACCTGTACCAACCACGATGACGTCGAGCTTCAGCTTGTTCTTGGGGTTGACCAGACGCTGATGAGCCTTATTCAGGTACTGGACCTGCGGGAATCTTTGAATCTATTACTTTAGCCATAATCTTATTTGACGATTTTACTATTTCACAATTTGACAATTAATTAGCAGCTGCTGCCACAGAGTGAGGGAGCACAACCGAACCAGAAGGCAAGCACCACAACGGCAAAGCCGAGCATCAGCAGCGATACGTAGATCAGGCCGATGCAGTTCCAGCGCTTCTGCCAAACCTTACCGTTGATACCCAGGGTCTGCATAGCTGACCAGAAACCGTGAGCCAGATGGAACCACAGAACAGCAAACCACAGCAGATAGAGGACACTGATCACGGGGTTCGAGAACGTGTCGACGATGTAGGCAAAACCATCTGTGGGAGAGTGGGTACCAATGACGCCGAAGATCTCAGCGAACATCATGTTGTACCAGAAGTCCTTCAGGTGCAGCAACATGCCAATGAGAATCAAAAGTCCCAGCACGAGCATGTTCTTTGAGTACCACTCCACCTTACCGGCATTGACAGTCGTAGCCACTTCATAGCGATTGCCGCCACGAGCCGTTCTGTTCTGTGCTGTCAAGATGAAGGCAAAGACGATGTGAATCACTGCCAGGGCAGCCAAGCCGAGTGTAGCCACAAGGGCATACCAGTTAGCACCCAGGAATTCGCAAATCATGTTGTAACCCTCTTCCGAGAACAGCGCGACAATGTTCATGCAACAATGGAATGTCAGG
>CADBHI010000124.1 GCA_902794405.1 uncultured Prevotellaceae bacterium | reverse complement strand
GTTTAACTTTCAGTTTGCAAAATTAGTCAATGCTGAGCATCCGATTTCTACGCAAATCTATTCAAATTTCGGCAACTCGTACCAAAGTCGGTTCAATTTCTCAAACTCGTTGAATATCAACCGTTTCAGTGTCTGAAAGTAACCTATTTGCCTCGATTTTCACAATTTCAGAAACAAGTTACGAATTAGATACTTAAATCTTTCCTTCATACCGTACTCAAGTTGCAGTCCACTGTTCTCATCATTCCGCAGTTTCCATCCCAATCCCCTGATTTGCAACGATTTTTCCGCTTTTCTCCTCTTTTGTTATCCGATAGCTGGTTTTGTCGGAGTAAACTGGCAGTTTAGTCCGGGCAAACTCCACTTTTGCTCCGACTAAACTCCCAGTTTAAACGGAGCAAAAATATAGATATGTTCGGGTAAGTCGACTTTGTCCGAATTTTTCCAGATTACTTAAAGTCGTAATTGATGTAGTTGCCTGCCTTTTCGTTCATACGTAACTGGCGGAAGGCAGCCGTTTTGGCATCGACAACCAGCATGAACGACGTGAACATCTGGCGTTTCTTGGCGGTAGGCGTAATGGTGATGGTTTGCAGCCCATTTTTCGTGACGACGGTCAGGTCGTCGCCTTCGGGAATGGGTTGGCCGTTGATGACGGCGTGTAACACTTTCTGGAAGGTGGCAAACTGGGCATTCCGCTTGCTGTCGGTCACATGTTTCTTGCCGCCCAAAGTCATGGTAAACTGTGTGCCGTCCATCATCAGCTGGTCGCGTCCGCCATCGGTTGAGATGCAGATATAGTCGGGCTTACGGATGGTCAGGGTTCCTGTGGTAACGGCATCGGTGGTCAGAGCGGCCTGATGACGGGTACGTGTCACGGTTTGGGCAGCGCTCAATGTGACGTGACAAATAATAATTGCTAATGCAAGAATGAATCTTTTCATATCTGTGTCAGTATTTTGTTTACGTAGTCTTTTCCAACAATCTCGGTGCAGGTTCGCAGGGCTGTCATCGTCACGCCCTCTACGCCGTGCAGCATCAGGCTCTGGCCTGTCAACAAAAGGTTGGGAATGGGGGTTCGTGGCGATAATATGGTCGTCAGCGGCGATCGCCAGTCCTTGCGCACACCGTAGGCCGAACCGCAAGGTGTCAGCGAATAGTCACGATAGGTCAGGGGCGTGCTGGTATAGCGTTTTTCCACCATGCCCTGTAGTTCTGGTATCACCCTTTCTGCCAGATGGATACACTCGTCGGCAAGATGGTCTTTCAGCCGTTCATATTCCTTGCCCCGATGGCCTACGGTAGTGTCCTTCCAAGGCTCGCACATGGTCCAGGGCATCGGAGTCATCAAGTCTATCTGGCGGGCATCGTTGCCATTTTCCGGCACGCGACAACTCAGCATCAAGCCACCGATGCTGTCCGTGTCATTGTAGAACGTCCAGACATCCGGCTTATTATAAACATATTTGTTGTGGTTGAAGTAGGGCAATACGCCTTGTTTCAGCACTAATGAGACGGTAAACATGCCGAAGCTGTTCTCCATAGCGTTGATGCGCCGGCGGAACATGTTTTTTATCATACGTGACTCGTCCAGCCAACTGAACGTCACCTGAGGGTGTGCGTCGCTGATAAACATGTCGCCCTCATACAACTCGCCGTTGCCGCATTGGGCGGCCACGATACGGCCCTCTTTTTCCGCCAGTTGGTTCACATCGGCGTGGCAGATCACCTCTCCGCCCAGCCTGCGAATGTCGTTGACTAATGAGTTGACCAAGAGCTGACCGCTTCCACGCAGGCGCCAGCTGCTTCCGATGAAGCTGCTCATGCCGTGGGCGAAGGTGAACAGCGGCAGCGACTCCTGTCGCAACTCCATCTTCAAGGCTGTTGCCGACAGTACATTGACCAATAGCGGGTCGTGGAAGGTGCTGGTCAGATACTGATAGGCGCTTGTGCCAAATAGCTGGTAGGCATCGTCGGTGGTTGGCGACAGTGCATCAACCTGTTGTAACATCGAGACATACTGCTGAAGTCCCTCACGCTCCTGTGGGAAATGCTGGGTCAGAGTATCTACAAAACGGTCGTGTCCCTCGGCAAAGGCAAAAGTGTCGTTTCCGATGGTCACGAGGTCGAAGCCATCGGCATCGAGCCGCACCCACGGCAGTTTCATCAGCCCCAGGTATGAAAAAATGCCGTGCAACCGTTGGCCTTCTGCCAGTCCGCCAATATAGTGGAGTCCTGTATCGAAGGAAAAACCGCCCCGCTGGTAGCTCTGCATACAACCTCCAGGCTGAGCCTGTCGTTCCAGTATGAGCACACTCTTCCCATATCGGGCGAGCAATGAGCCGCACACCAATCCGCCAAGTCCGCTGCCTATGATGACTACGTCGTACTTCATCATTTTTCTTTGTTGAGCCATCGGTAGATGGCAGGTTGAAGGAAGTAGGAGAGGATAACGGCAGCAAGGAGGCCGACAAGAGTGGTGAAGCCGACACTACGAATGGCAGGATGCTGAGCGATGAGCATGCTGCAAACGGTGGTGATGAGCACGACGGCGCTCAGGAAGATGGCGGTTTTGTGGTAGTTGAGCGTAGAGTTCTTGCTGGTCAGCCCGTGCATGATAAAAATGCTGTAGTCAACGCCGATGCCGAAGATGAAGGTGGAGATGATGATGCTGATGAGGTTGAACTGTACATCGAAGAGCACCATCACACCCAACACAATCAGCCAGCTGAGCAGGATGGGGGCAAAGGCCAGCAGCGTGTGGCGCCAATTGAAATGGAACGACAACCAGAGCACTACAAGGACGAAAGCCATCGAGAGCCATTGCAGCAGGTTGAAGTCCTCGCTCATCTCGTTCAGCGTGTCGGTAGTATAATAATAGGTGTCGAGCACCAACAGGTTGGGCTCCTTGGCTATGGCATCGCAAATGCGCATGTAGTCGCTTTCGCTGCTGCGCACAGAGTCGTTCTGGCAGCGTACGGAAGTGAAAACGAGGTAGTCACCGCCATACGACTGCTCGGTGAGTGTCGACTGGTAGCCTGGGGGAATGAGGCCGGCACCGTAGAGGGCATCTGGCTGATAGTCACGGGTGGCAGCCTCAAAGAAAGGTCCGAAGGCTTCGGCGTTCAGGCCTGCCTGTGGGGCAGTCTGGGCAATCAGCAGCCTGACTTGTGCCAGCCGTTCCTCCGTCCAATACTGTTTCCAAGTCTCGATGCGCTCTTGTTGCTGACGTAGTGGTACAAAGACCTGGTTGGTACGGGTATAGCTTTTGACGAGGCCTAAGCGTTGCAGCGAGTCGAGCTTGCGGTCGAGCAGGGCAAAGTTCTCGATGGCTTCTTCCATAGTGCGGCCCTGACTGGCAAAGTACTTGGTCTTGTCGTTCGTATAGGTCTTTTCACGCAGCAACTGTTCAGAATATTCCGTTAACGGATGGTCATAGCCTAGGTTGTGCATGTCGGCATCAAAGCGTGTGCCGCCAATGATAAAGGCGCCGATGCAGACAATGATGACAACAGCGAGCAGCCCCCCTAAGCCCCTCCGAAGGAGAGGGCGTTTAGAAAGGTAATTGGATGACTGGCACCTATTCAAGTAACCCAACATCCCTCCCTTCGGGAGGGCTTGGGTGGGCCTTAATAGTTGTGGCAGATAGGCCAGCGAGAACAGCGTGGTGCCAAGAATAGCAAAGGCGGCGAACAATCCGAAGTCGCGCAGCAGGTCGGTCTTGACAAACAGCAGTCCGGCAAACGAGCCGATAGTAGTCAGGCAACCTAACAGTACGGGCTTCACCTGGTCGCGCAGCAGCTGTTCCGTGTCATTCACAAACTGCTGATGGGTCAGCACATGGAGTACATAGCTGAGTGCTACGCCCAGGACCACGCCGCCGATGCCGAGTGCCAACAGCGAGAACTCGCCCTTCAGCCAGTACATCATGGTCAGGCCGAAAAGCGTGCCGAAAGCAACGGGCAGCAGGAGTAGGGGAATGGTGTCCCAGCGACGGAAGCAGAACAGCAGGAAAAGCAGCACAAGCAGGAGTGCACCTGCAATGGTGGTGGTCAGGTCGTGCTTAATCTGTGTGGAGTTGTAGAAGCCGCTGGCTGGCGTGCCGTGGTAGCTGATGCGTACCTCTGGGAACTTCTTGGCAAACTGCTCTATCTGCGTGTTCAGCATTTGGAACATCGCCGAGCCTTGACCAGTATTGGTTGCTGAATAGCGGGGGGTGATAAAGGCGATGCATACCGTAGAGTCGGGAACGAAGAAATGGCTGTCGATGGTCTTGTAGCTACCGCTGGCACTTGTCAGCGGCTCCATCTGGTCGGCCAGCACGCTGCGCATCCCCATTGGGTCCATCTGAATCAGTTCAGGAAACATTTCACCGAACTCACCCGTCAGGTCTTCACGGTTCTGCTGCATCTGATGGACAAAGTGTTCACGTGTCAGCAGGGTGTCGAAGCGTGCATAGGCAGAGGTGTCGATATAGGCGGGCAGGTGTTCCGTCAGATAGTCGATGCCGTCAGGCAGCAGTTCTTCATCCAACTGATAGAAAATGTCGCCAATAGTCTGGCTTGTGGAGTCGCGCTGCAATAGCGAATCTACAAATTCATCGCAAACATTAACGAGCAATGCGACGCTCTCCTCTTCCGATGAGTTCCCCTCGCCAGTTGGAGAGGGGGTAGGGGTGAGGCTAAACAACAGGAATACCTTATCCTTGATTTTCAGATCGGCAAAGGCCAGCTTCGTCGTACCGTCCTCGTTCTTCGACGAGGGCATCAGCTTGTTAATGTCCTCCTCCAGATGAAGCTGCGTGGCAAAGAATCCGAAGAATGCAAAGAGGGCAATCATCGACAGCCAGCAGAAAACCCGATGACGGTGGAAATACCTGGAGAGACGAATGAAGAGTTCTGTCATTGTATGAATATCTTCAGATGAATGTCGGCTATCAGTTCTTCGTCCACAAAGGTCTGACCTGTAGCCATAGTGACGTTCCCTAATGTGAAGCCAAACGTGACGGTGGTCTTCAACTTTTCCCCTATTCGTGGACGGCGATGGCACTCGAAATGCTTCACCTCACCAATCAGTCCAATGGGAGCGTGCTCTTGCTCTATGGCTTTCGACAGCGCCTGAGCTCCGACAAGGGCAGAACAGGACTGGGCAAGATGCTCTATGAGTCCTGTCTCCGCTAATGTCTCATCTGGCAGAATAAAATAATTGTCAGGACAGACACTCAACGCTGTGGCAGCACTATTGCCGTCACGCTCCTCAAACTCGTCAACCATGATAAATGGTTCACGTTGGGGGATAAGCCGTTTGATGTCCTCGCCCTTCATCGACAGTTATCAATTCTCTTGATGCTGCTCAATGTAGTCATACAGGTCGCTGAAGGTCTGGATCTTCTTCAGGTCCTCTACGGGAATTGTGATCTTGTAGGTGAACTGGACCAAGGCAATGAGGTCAACCAGGTTAATGCTGTCAAGGTTGAGTGTCTCCTTCAGGTTCGCATCGGGCGCGAACTCGCTCTCTTCGATTTCAAACTCCTCAGCCAGTAGACTGTTTACTTGTGCGATAATTTCTTCTCTTGTTTTCATTTGTTATTATAAGTCTTTAATGATTAATGTCGAATTGGTGCCTCCGAAGCCGAACGAGTTACTCAGGAACATGTCGAAATGCTGCTGGAGGGTTTCGGGGATGACGTTGATACATTGGGTCACCTCGTCGGGGTGTTCGAAATTCAGCGAACCAGCTATGAAGTCGTTCTTCATCATCAGCATCGAGTAGATGATTTCCGACGCTCCGGCCATCCACATTTCATGCCCCGTCTGACTCTTCGTCGAGGTGACAGGTACGCGGTAGTCGCCAAACACCTGTGCGATGGCCTCGGCCTCGCGGCTGTCGCCGATAGGTGTTGAGGTGGCATGGGCATTTACATAGCCAATGTCCTGCGGCTTGACACCTGCACTCTCCAAGCAGCGGAGCAGGGAACGGGCTGGCCCTTCTACGTTGGGTGTGGATATATGGTCGCCATTGCCCGAGAATCCCCAGCCGAGGATTTCGGCAAGGATGGGGGCGCCACGCTGAATAGCATGCTCGTAGCTTTCGATGATCAGCGTTGCAGCGCCACCGCTGGGTACCAGTCCGTCGCGGTCTCGGTCGAAGGGACGACTGGCTTTCGTGGGATCATCGATGCGGGTAGAGAATGTCTGCAAGGCATCAAACGAGGCAATGCCGTACATGTTGTTCTCTTCAGCACCGCCGCAGACAACACAGTCCTGCAGCCCATTCTTGATGAGCAGGAAGCCTAAGCCTAATGACTGTGAACCGCTGGCACAAGCTGCCGAGGCTGTAAGATTGATGCCCTTCAGGTGGAACAGCGTGGCCGTTGAACCTGCCTGACGGAACTTGTCCATAGCCACCATCGTCGACTCTGCTACAGAGTCGTTACCGTAGATGACACCCACTTCATGGCTGTCTATATAGTCCTGTGTCAGCCGTGCCTGCTCCAAAGCCTGGACGGTAGCCATATAGGCATACTGTGCCTCCTCGGGCATCATCTGACGCACGTTGCGGCTCAATACTTTCTTGAGGTCGGGCTTGGGTACATTGGCGCAGATGGGCGAACGAAAGCCCGCATCCTTGCGCTCCTGACTGAACACAATACCACTTTTTCCTTCATACAGCGATTGGCGCACCTCGTCAAGGGTCGTGCCGATACACGACCAAATGCCCATTCCTGTAATTACTACTCTTCTTTCCATTTTTCTGTTTATATCTTTTTAATATAGCATCTTCTGCGTTTCACGTATTCTGGGTGCAGTGGCTTCCACTGCGTCAGTTCACGTAAGTTGTCCTCCAACTGCGGACCCGTTTCCGCCCACTTGAACCCTAACTTATTAAATACAGGTATCTGATCGTCGAAGAACAGCGCATTGACACCCAGTCCCTGATAGTCTGGGCGTACTGCCACTAATAGCATCTCGGCATTGTCATCAGGACTCCACTTCAGGGTCTTCAGCAGAGGCCACCAACCGAAAGGCCACAAACGGCCTTTGGCTTTCTGCATGGCCTTTGACAGACTGCCCATCGAAATAGCCACGCCTACTACCTCTTGTTTTGCATTCACCACGACAGGTATCAGCTCATTGTCAATAAAGCGAAGGTATTTGTCGAGAAACACCTTTACCTGTGCTGCCGACAGTTCAGAGAAACCAAAGATGGGTTTATAGGCCTCGTTCAATAAGTCAAAGACTTTCTGCCCATAACCGCGTTGGTAAATGTCTTTGTCTGTCAACTTGATGACACGCAGTCCTATTTGTTCGCGGGCATATTGAGCAGTACGGGCATAGCGGGCCGGTACTTCCTTTGGAATGTTAATGTGTACCTGCACCCAGTCTACCTCCTTATTAAAGCCAAGAGCTTCCATGTGGCGGGGGTAGTAGTCTGGGTTATAGACCGTGTTTATCGAACCCATGAGGTGAAAGTCCTCAACGAGCATGCCCTCCTTGTCGAAGTCGGTGATGCCAAGTGGCCCATGTATTGCCTCCATGCCCTGCGACTGTCCCCACTCACTCACGGCGTCTATCAGTGCCTTCGACACTCTGAGGTCGTCGATAAACTCTATCAGGGAGAATCTGACGTTGCGCGTCTGCCACTTCTCGTTGGCCTTACGGTTGATGATGCCCACGATGCGGCCTACGGCCACCCCGTCCAGATAAGCGACGAAAGGCTGTATCAGTGAGAACCCGTAGGCAGGGTTCTTCCGCTGGTCAAAGAGGTCGCGGATGTCGCTCTCAAGGTCGGGCACATACTGCGGGCAATCTTTATATATATAATAAGGTATATGGATGAAGTCATCCATCAATACCGCTGAAGTGCCTCCCCGCCTTTCTCGCTCACATCTGATCTTTACAACGTCGATTTCTTCCACGGGTCACACTGCATTTTGGGTTCTGGTTCGATATTCAATGGGTGTCATTCCCGCCTGTTCGCGGAAATATTGCCCGAAGAACGATGAGTTGGGGAATCCCAGCTTGTTAGAGATTTCCTTCACCGTCAGATTAGTGCTGCGCAGCAGCAGGTAGCAGTCCTCCATCACGCTATCCGTTATCCAGCGGATGGGCGATTTGCCGCTTGCCTTACGGCAGACTGTGGAGAGATATTTCGGTGTGATGCACAGTTTCTCTGCGTAGTAGTTTACCTGCCGACGCTTCTGCTTTTCGTGTGAGAGAAGGTCGAGAAACTGATGGAAGAGCGTTTTGTCTCGGTCGTTTGAGAATACTTTTGCTACTGTCAGATTCTCTTGCTTCAACAGTTCTTCGCAAATCATCAGCAGGAGGATACGCAAGAAACCTATGACAATGTCATTGAACAACAATAGGTTTTTGTTTTCGAACATGCCAAGGCCACTTGCCGGCAGCACTTCATTCCATTGCCAGCCAATCACATAGGTGTTGTGTAGATACATGGCTCGGTTCCAAATGTCGATTTGCGCTCCCAGCACCCGTTTCAGAACGTGGTCACTCACCAGCAGCACTCCAATATCGGCATCAGTGCTCACCATCATTGATTGCATCAGTTTTTGGGCAGGAACCAGTAGAAGCTGTCCTGGCAGTACCCTAACCTCGTCCTCATTGTTGCCTACTTCGAGCAACACGCGTCCTTTCCGACAGTGAACGATAGCGTTGTATTCCATCTTCACAGGCATGTCAGTCGATAGTGTGTGTACATCTTTCAGACTATCAAGATATACGACTTCGTTACCGATGGTTAAGGCAGGTTCCTGATGAATCAAAAACGTATCTGTATTTGTCATATCTCAGCTTCCATACAAATTCTGTGCAAAAGTAAACATTTTCCATAAGAAACCGACGTTGATTTCTTCGCAGAAAGTGTTCCTTTTATCCTTTACCCCTCAGATAGTTGGCAAAGATTCGAGCTGCACTCTCTACCTTGGCAGCACAAGGGCGGATTTTGTAGTATTCGGCAGTACGGGCGGAGGCAATGTAGCTATTGGTTGCTTTTTCGTAACCTTTGAGACCAAGTATTTCGGCACAGATGAGGCTGCCGTTCTCTTCTTTCGACTGGGCGAGGAGGTCTTGAACGACCTTGTAGCAGGCAGATTTGCCCTCGCGGTCGCTACCTTCAGTCTGGCCACAGTCGAGACCGACGAGCATCACGATGCCTGAGACGGCACCACACATCATCCGTAGCCTGCCAACACCTCCACCGAAACCAGCTGCAATGCGCTTGGCCATTGTCTCGTCGAGACCATAAAGGTCGGAAAAGGCTGCCACCACACTTTGGCAGCAGCCATATCCGGCCATGAAATTATCGACAGCACGTTGTACGCGTTCGTCTAATTCTTTGTCAGTCATTATGCCTCTGTTTCGGGCTCAGCAGCCTTGAAGTTTGCCAAATCCTCAACCTGGAATAATTTGATATAGGACATCTTGGCTATTACATCTTCCTCAGTCATACGAACGTAAACATTAGCACTCTTCTCGAAGAGCTCAGGAGCCTTGGTGGCATCTCGGAGGATAAGCAGGCTCATTACCAATTCGGCGGTCATGTCGTAGAGCCGGCGGGCGAGGAAATCCTGTGCATCTTGGTTCTCCAATGCCTTCACTTTGGCGAGAGACTCCTCGTAAACAGGAATCAACAGACCGATACGGTTCTTCAGTCCCTGCAGACTTTCTTTTACCTCCAGACCCTCGTACATCTCCTTGATGTTGTTCAGCATGGTGCCGTTAGTGATGTAGCGGATGGCAGCGACAACCTGCAACTGGGTGGTACCCTCGTAAATAGAGAAGATACGGGCATCGCGGAACAGACGCTGGCTCTTGTACTCCATGATGAAACCTGAACCACCGTGGATTGAGATGGCATCATAAGCGTTCTGGTTAGCGTACTCAGAGTTCATACCCTTGGCCAATGGTGTGAAGGCATCTGCCAAACGCTTGTAGGTCTTGCACTCCTGCTTCTCCTCGGGAGTAAGCTTGCGGTCGCGCTCGATGTCCTCAAGGCACTTGTAGATGTCAACGTAGGCAGCTGTCTCGTAGAGCAGCGCACGACCAGCGTCGAGCTTAGCCTTCATACGGCTCAGCATATCGTAGACAGCGGGGAAGTTGATGATCTTGTCACCAAACTGCTGACGCTCCTTAGCATAAGCCAGTCCCTCGTTGTAAGCCTCCTGCTCAACACCTACTGACTGTGCAGCGATACCTAAGCGGGCACCGTTCATCAGGGCCATCACATACTTGATAAGACCCATCTTGGTGCTACCGCAAAGCTCTGCCTTGGCGTTTTTATAGGTGAGCTCACAGGTTGGTGAGCCGTGGATACCTAATTTGTGCTCAATATGACGAACGTTGACACCACCTTGGCGCTTGTCGTAGATGAACATCGACAGACCGCGTCCGTCTTTGGTGCCCTCCTCAGAGCGGGCCAGCACGAGGTGGATGTCGCTATCACCATTGGTGATGAAACGCTTCACACCGTTTAGGCGCCAGCAGTTCTCCTTCTCGTCGAAGGTGGCCTTCAGCATGACACGCTGAAGGTCGGAACCTGCATCGGGCTCCGTGAGGTCCATCGACATACCCTCACCGGCACAAACGCGGGGGATATATTTCTGGCGCTGCTCCTCGCTGCCGAACTCATAAAGGGTGTCGATACAGCTCTGCAGGCTCCAGATATTCTGGAAGCCGGCATCGGCAGCCGAAATCATCTCACTCAGCATGGAGAAAACTGCGTTAGGCAGGTTCAAGCCGCCGTAACGGCGAGGCATGCTGACACCCCACAGACCAGCCTTGCGGGTGGCATCGAGGTTCTCGTAGGTCTTAGAGGCGTAGATCATACGGCCGTTCTCTAGGTGTGGACCTTCCAGGTCAACGCTCTCAGAGTTTGGCTCGATGATGTTTGCTGCTACGTCGCCAGTGATGTCGAGAATCTGTTTGTAATTCTCGATGGCATCGCCCAGGTCGACGGGAGCGTAGTCATATTCTTTCGCATCAGCGAAACCCTTTTCTTTCAGCTCAACAATACGAGCCATCAGGGGGTGGTTGAGATAGAACCCTATCTCGGGGTGGTCACTATAATAGTTTGCCATAATTATTATCTTATTTTCTATTTTTTATTGCGTTCGTAAGTTTAACGCTAATTATATAGCCAATAACAGCACCAATGCCATGAGCAAAAGCTGGATTAACAATTCCACTCAGGAGTGCCGCTACGGGGTACATAATGACAAGAATCAAAACGATAGTAGCAATATGCCAATAAATATTTTTCATTTACTTACTATTCTGCTTATAATACTTGATGAGTTTAGGAACAACCTCTTCCACAGTACCAACAATCACGTAGTCGGCAATCTTGTTGATAGGCGCATCAGGATCGCTGTTCACAGAGATAATGATGCCAGAGTCCTGCATACCAGCGATGTGCTGAATCTGTCCAGAGATACCGCAGGCGATGTAGACCTTGGGGTGAACGGTAACACCCGTCTGACCAATCTGACGGTCGTGGTCGAGCCAGCCTGCATCCACGGCAGCACGAGAACCACCAACCTCACCATGCAGCACTTTTGCCAACTGGAACAGCATGTCGAAGTTCTCCTTCGAGCCCATGCCATAACCACCAGCAACGACGATGGGTGCGCCCTTCAAGTTGTGCTTGGCAGCCTCTACGTGGTGGTCGAGCACCTTCACAACGAAAGCCTCGGGGCTGACGTACTTAGAAACCTCGGGATATACCACCTCCTTCTTGCAAGCACCCTCATAAATAGCCTTTTGCATCACGCCAGAGCGGACGGTAGCCATCTGGGGACGGTGGTCGGGGTTCACGATGGTAGCCACGATGTTACCACCGAAAGCAGGACGAATCTGATAGAGCAGGTTCTCATAGGTCTTGCCCTCCTTCTTGTCCTCATACGGACCAATCTCTAATTCGGTGCAGTCTGCAGTCAAACCAGAGGTCAGCGATGAACTCACACGAGGACCGAGGTCACGACCGATAACGGTAGCACCCATCAGGCAAATCTGAGGCTGCTCCTCTTTGAAGAGGTTTACTAAGATGTCGGTATGGGGAGCTGAGGTGTAAGGGAACAGGTCCTTAGCGTCGAAAACAAACAGCTTATCGACACCATAGGGGAGAATCTGATCCTCCACCTTGCCCTTGATGTCTGTACCAGCCACCACGGCATGCAGCTCTACACCTAATGTATTGGCGAGCTTGCGACCCTTGGTCAGCAGCTCCTGAGATTTCTTTGATCATTCCCTCGATATCAGCATCAGAAGCCGTCAAAGTCTTCGACTCCTTAGCCTGGAACACGATGTTCTTGATGGCCTTTACCTTGGTGGGTGAGCCACTCAGACCGCACTGGTTTACATCGCCATCCACGTCGGCAACGCTCCACTGGTTCAGTGTCAGGTAGGGGCGCTCCTCATAAAGGTTGTCGTAGGGCGTGCCTTCGGCAGGCCTTTCCATAGGACAGGTAGCGCGCTTGTACTTCATCACCAACTTGGCGTTCTGGGGGCGACAGGGGGCTGCACTACCGTTAACGGTAATAACTACGGGCAGAGGAGCCTCAACAGTCTCAACACCACCGTCGATCACGCGCTTGATGGTAGCCTTACCATCCTTCACACTGAGCACCTCCTCAGCATAAGTCACCTGGTTGAGGCCTAACTTCTGAGCCACCTGAGGACCTACCTGAGCAGTGTCACCGTCGATAGCCTGACGACCACCAATCACGATGTCCACGTCGCCAATCTTCTTGATGGCAGTAGCCAATGCATAAGAAGTAGCGAGGGTATCAGCACCGGCAAACAGACGGTCGGTCAACAGCCAACCGGTATCTGCACCACGATAAAGTCCCTGACGGATAATCTCACCTGCACGTGGAGGACCCATCGTGAGGATTCCTACTGTAGAGCCTGGGTTCTGCTCCTTCAAACGAAGGGCCTGTTCCAAGGCATTCAAATCTTCTGGATTGAAGATGGCGGGTAGGGCAGCGCGGTTCACCGTTCCTTCGGCAGTCATGGCGTCCTTACCCACATTTCTTGTGTCGGGTACCTGCTTAGCAAGTAC
>CADBHI010000123.1 GCA_902794405.1 uncultured Prevotellaceae bacterium | reverse complement strand
ATATAATATATAAAAGTAAAATGTAAGAAAAAATTGATTTTAACACTTCGATTTTTTGCTTAATGCAACTTGCAACTTTCAACTTTCGCTTTGTCTAATCAGAAAAAACGGGTAAAAATATGGCGGTATAAGTTTTTTGTCGTATCTTTGTGGTCTTAAAACAATGATCATATAGGCATGAAGATACTCAGTAATACACATAACTTATTGATTGTCAGGAGTGGCTCCTGAGAAGCGTGCCTATATCTGGTAAAGGTAAGAGGTGAGTGACATTAGAGAATGCCGACCATTTGGAATGGCCTACTTATCATAATGCCGATTATGGAAAATTTGTTACTGTAGTTTCCTCAACAGCTGGAGAAGGCACTCACGGTTAGTCCAACTGAAGTCTGGCATCGACTGATAGGTTCGCATCATGCGACGTTGTTCTTTGTTGAGGACACGCGAAAGTTCACGATCATGTACACGAACGAATTTTCCGTTAAGTCGATAATAGAAAATGTCAATCAGCGGAAATTCGTAATCTTCCTCGGTATTGGTATCGATAGTTGCTGTGGACAGCTGATCACTTCCTCCGCCATTTGAAAAGATTCCCAAATCCATGGATGTAATGATTTGGTTGTTCTTCAGCTGCTGACGATAAGCAGGAATATCAATGACAGTAGCGCAATAGAGCGCATCGTGACCAACAGTATCAACTTCATAGCAAAGTAATGTGTCAATCTTAACATAGAGCCGGTCGCTGAATTTGACGCTGACTATATTCTCAAGACTGGCTTCCATAGAAGTCGTGCCTTGCAGATACAGAAGTTTTGAATTCTTCAGGAATATGTTTGTCAGGGGCTGATGCAGCGTACGTCCATCCTTAAGTAGTATTTCTGACGGTTTAAACTGGTTGTACGCCGTGAGTTTAGTGGTACGAATCTGGCCGAAGAGCGTTTGGGTAGCCAGCATTATTATGATAAATAGACTATATGTTCTCATATCCTTTAATGTGTTTATTGAAGTTTTAAATCTAAAAAAAGCTCTCGGGAACTACCATGAGATTCCTTTGAGCTTTTTAGGCGGTGCGTACGAGATTCGAACTCGTGACCTCCTGCGTGACAGGCAGGCATTCTAACCTACTGAACTAACGCACCAATAGTGCTACTGAAATGAGCTTGAAACTTCGCTTTGAACTCCTCTGGCGGTGCGTACGAGATTCGAACTCGTGACCTCCTGCGTGACAGGCAGGCATTCTAACCTACTGAACTAACGCACCGGATTTTGGTGTCCTTGCTTGTTTGCGGGTGCAAAGGTAGTAATAAAATCCGAACCCGCAAAACTTTTGGGCACTTTTTTTACAAAAATATCTGGAATAAATGCGCATGATGGTATTTACTACCGTCATACAACCAGTCTTTCAACGTGGTGGATTCGTTAAAACCACTATCTGTAAAGAGTTTGCATGCTGCAAGATTGTTGCTGTCGATGATGGCATAGAGCTGATGCAAGTGCAACACCTGCTTAGCGTAGCTGAGGACTTCAAGTAATGCCTTACGGGCATAACCGCAGCGACGATGGTTACTGGCTATGACAATTCCAAACTCAGCACGCAGGTTCTTGGCGTCGAAATTGGTCAGGTCGGTCAGTCCGACGGTCTCCCCTACCCCGTTTTCAATGATGAGTCTTACCTGGTGGTCAGTATAGATATCGCCAGAACTGTTGGCAATATAGTCGTGCAACACATAACGAGAGTACGGAACATTGGTGACGCCGACATCCCATAGTTTCCGGTCGTTCTCTATCATATAGAGCATATCCAGGTCTTCAGGCTCCATAGCCCTTAGTTTGACGGTATTTGTCATAGATGCAGTTTTTGTCGTAACAGGTCGATGAGTGCGATAAAGGCACGGAAATAGATGGCCGCCTTGACAGGTATCGTGTAGATGAAGCTCAGGTGGCTGTAATGCTTGCGGAAGAAGATGAGCATAGCCTGGTAGAAGACGTGGACATAGCGGTAGTCGGACTTACGGGTAGACCTTCCCTTAAAGTGCACGATGGGCAGCGGCAGGTACCAGTTTTCCCAACCGCCTTTCAACAGTCGGTAGGACAGGTCGATGTCTTCACCGTACATGAAGAAATCCTCATCGAGCAATCCTACGGCATCGAGCGCCTTGTGGCGTAGCAGGCAAAAGGCTCCGCTGATGACTTCGATACGGTTGGGTTCGTCCCAAGGCAGGTGGCTCATGTAATATCGACGGGTGAAGCCCAGCATTTTCAGAGCAGATACCCAAGGTGTAGGAATGGCACGTCGCGACTCAGGAGCCAACGTACCGTCTTCGTTGTGCATCATGACACCAGCACCGCCCGCCTGGGGATGGGCATCCATGAAGCTGACGGCCTCGCGCAGGGTATGTTCAGCCACCGTGGTGTCAGGATTCAGCAGCAGTACATACTCGCCTGTGGACTGACGGATGGCCAAGTTGTTGGCACGGGCAAAGCCAAGATTCTCTTCATTAGCTATAAAGTGCACCCAAGGGTACTTGTCAGGAAGCACCGTGAGGGTGTCGTCCGGCGAGGCATTATCGACGACGAAAACCTCTGTGCCGTCGATTCCCTCAACGGCTTTCTGCACACTTTCCAGACATTGGTCCAGATAACGGCGCACGTTGTAGCTGACTATGACTATCGAGAGTTTCATACGGGATCATCCTCCGTCGTTTCAGCTATGCAGCGGTTCATCGTTGGCACAACGAAAGGCAGGCAGATCAGCAGGATGATAGCCATATAGCCGAAAGCGGTATTCATATACATATAATAAAATAAGGTGTTGCTCAGCATGGGCAATTCCAACAGCATCAGTCGGAACATACCAAACTTCAACAGGGCTGGAGCCTTGTCATTGACCAGGCTTTGGTGAATCTCCTTGAATTTAAAGAGCCTGAGTGCCAGGACCACACAGCCTAAAGTGGCCAGTTCCATGATGGTCAGTTGCATGAACTCGGCATTCTTGTCGAGAGTATTCCTGCCAGCAGACAGGATGTCGGTCTCGTAAAGCACCACGACAATGAGCGTCAGCGCAAGCAGGCCGGCAAACACAGTCATTAAAATCTGTTGGGTCTTTTTCAAATCTTTCATTTTCCTTCAAATATTGTTCTGTTCAATATGGAGCGTCCCAGGGTTACCTCATCAGCATATTCCAATTCGTCGCCTACAGAGATGCCGCGGGCAATGACCGTAATCTTCAGTTGTCCGTAGGGTGCTAACTTCCGGAAGATGTAGAAGTTGGTAGTGTCACCCTCCATCGTTGGGCTCAGGGCCAGAATGACCTCATCGACATTCCCCTGCCCCACCCGCTCGACGAGTGAGTTGATTTCAAGGTCAGAGGGGCCGATGCCGTCCATCGGTGAGATAACTCCACCCAAAACGTGGTAGAGACCGTTGTACTGTTGGGTGTTCTCGATGGCCATCACGTCTTGAATATTTTCTACTACGCAGACCGTACGGCTGTCACGACGTGGGTCGCTGCAGACGGCACATGTGTCTTGGTCGCTGATATTATGGCATACGCGGCAATGGTGAATCTCGCGCTTCATCGTGGTTAGGGCCGAAGCCAACTGTTCCACGTCTTCATCTTCCTGCCGCAACAAATGGAGAACCAGTCGGAGTGCAGTCTTGCGTCCGATGCCTGGAAGCCGTGAGAATTGTGAAACGGCATTCTCCAAGAGTTTTGAGGGGTATTGTTCGTTCTGCATCATTCTTCAACAATCAACTCAACTTCCAATCTCTGATAACTCAAGCCACCGCAGCGACTTCTCATCAAGTTCATCTTTGAGCACAGGCAATCTTTTCGACTTCTCCGTCAGCTCGTCAATTGAGAGGGTTCCGCTACATAGGGCATCCTCTATCTGGCGTTGCTCAGTCTCAAGCGCCTCAATCTCCTTCGTCAGCCGTTCAAACTCCATCTTCTCCTTGAACGACATGCGGCGGCGGGTGTCGTTGTGGTAGTCTTTCTTGGGTTCATTGTCAACATTCGGCTTGGCCGACGTAGCAGTCTTGGGCTGCAGCGTCTGCCATTCCCTGTATTGCGTGTAGTTGCCAGGGAAATCCTTAATGACACCGTCGCCCTGAAACACCAGCAGATGGTCTACTATCTTGTCCATGAAATAGCGGTCGTGACTCACCACTATGACGCAACCTGGGAAGTCCTGCAGGTATTCCTCCAGTATCTGCAGGGTTACGATGTCGAGGTCGTTGGTAGGCTCGTCGAGCACCAAGAAGTTAGGATTGCGCATGAGTACCGAACAGAGGTAAAGCTTGCGACGCTCACCGCCCGAAAGCTTGTAAACGTAGTTGTGCTGTTGCTCAGGAGTAAAGAGGAAATACTGTAAAAGCTGAGAGGCCGTAAAGTGCTTTCCACCCCCCATATCGATATACTCGGCAATATCCTTTATAACATCGATAACCTTCTGTTGCTCATCGAATTGCAGGCCTTCTTGCGAGAAATACCCGAAGTTGACGGTATCGCCGATATCGAACTTGCCTGAGTCAATCGGCTCCAATCCGAGCAGCATCTTAATGAACGTTGACTTGCCTGTTCCGTTGTTGCCCACAATGCCCATCTTCTCGAAGCGTGAGAAGTTGTAATAGAAGTCCTTAAGAATCACCAGTTCTTGCTCCTCACCAAAAGCCTTCGATACATATTGACACTCGAATATCTTCGAACCGATGTAGACGTTTCGTGATTTCAGCCTCACTTGCCGTTCTTCGATGCGCTGCTTGGCCACACGTTCTAATTCGTAGAAGGCGTCCTCGCGATACTTGGCTTTATGGCCTCGGGCCTGTGGCATCCGTCGCATCCACTCCAGTTCTGTGCGATACAGATTGTTAGCACGCATAATCTCTGCCCGCTTGTTGTCGATACGCTCCTGCCGTTTCTCCAAATAGTAACTGTAATTGCCGCGATAGGTGTAGATAGTGCGGTCATCGAGTTCAAGGATGACGGAGCACACACGATCCAGGAAAAAGCGGTCGTGGGTCACCATCAACAGCGTCTTGTTACCCCGTTGCAGGAACCCTTCAAGCCACTCAATCATCTCAAGGTCAAGATGGTTGGTCGGCTCGTCAAGTATCAGGAAGTCGGGCTCGGTTATCAATACGTTGGCCAGGGCTACGCGTTTCTGCTGACCGCCGCTGAGCTGTCCCATAGGCTGTTGAAGGTCACGAATCTTCAGCTTTGTCAGAATCTGCTTGGCCTTCAGCACTTTTTCTGGGTCGCCCTCATGGTTGAAGCAGGCATCGAGCACACTCTCTTCAGGATCGAAAACAGGCGACTGCTCCAACATGCCTACGCGGATGTCGCGTCGGTAGATGATTTCACCCTGGTCGTAGCCTTCCTTGCCCGTCAGTATCGAGAGAAGCGTTGACTTTCCTGTACCGTTCTTGGCAATTAGTCCAACCTTCTGGCCCTCAGCCACAGAGAAGCTGATGTCCTCAAACAGCAGTAGCGCACCGAACGATTTCGACAGGTGTTGTACGTCCAGATATGGAGTGTCCTTGGCCATTCAATCCTTTATTTCTTTATTTATTTTTTCAATGTAGTCGAGCACCTCGTCCCTACCCTCACGTTTCTCGGCCGAGGTCAGGAAGATAGGTGGCAGCTCTTCCCACGTCTCCAGCAATTTCTTCTTGTAAGCCTCTACCGCCTGACGTGCTTTGTTCGCCGTCAGCTTGTCGGCCTTGGTGAAAACAATGGCAAAGGGCACCGACGACAGCCCCAGCCACTCGATGAACTCAAGGTCAATCTTCTGGGGTTCCAGTCGCACGTCGACGAGCACAAACACGTTTACCAGTTGCTCGCGTTGAAGGATATAGCCGCGAATCATTTGATCCAACTTGTCAATTTCCTTCTTCGAGCGCTTGGCAAAACCGTAGCCTGGCAGATCGACCAGATACCACTCCTTATTTATAATAAAGTGGTTGATGAGTAGCGTCTTGCCAGGTGTTGCCGACGTTTTTGCCAGTTTCTTATGGTTTGTCAGCATGTTAATCAGGCTCGACTTGCCCACATTCGACCGTCCGATGAAAGCATACTCAGGCTTTGTATCTTGCGGACACATGCTCACCATAGGGGCACTCAGGGTGAATTCTGCTGTCTTTATTTCCATTCCATTCTGATTTTTCGATGCAAAGGTACAAAAAAGATTCGAAATAGTTTGGCAGTTTCGGAAATAATCATTACCTTTGCAAACGATTTTACAAATCAGCGTTTCCATTCCTGCCAATGCAGGTACTTCTTCAGAAGTCAAGATGTGAAGCGTTTCCACTAATTTTCTATATTAAATCCAATCAACAACATTTCATATACAGTTTATTGTATGTATACCAAAGATCAACTTGAGAAAATGGAGGCTGCCCAGCTTGTGGGCATTGCCGCTGAATTAGACATTAAGGTAAGTCAGGATGACTCACAGGAAAATATCATATACGCCATATTGGACAAAGCCGCTGAGCAAAGCGCTTCTGGCGACAATGCCAAACGCAAGCGTACCCGCATTGTGAAGAAAGACAGCGACCGCGTCTATACCGTCAAAGGCAAGGAAGGCGAGAATTTCGACGTCAAGAGTCGCGGCAAGAAGACCGCTGAAGCACCATCGCTCTTCAGCGATTTACCCGCTACTGAAGTGTCGGAAGAAAATACTCCTGTTGAAGCCGCTGAAGATAAAGCAGAGGAA
>CADBHI010000122.1 GCA_902794405.1 uncultured Prevotellaceae bacterium | reverse complement strand
GGACTGCATGACCCACCTGGTGGCTACCGGACAGCCCGTGAAGCTCGACGGACTGGGCACCTTCTACCCCACCATCGAGGGCAAGCCCGCCACCAGCGTAGAGAAGGGCGTAGAGCAGATGAACGAGAACATCGTGGGCGTACACCTGCGCTTCCGTCCCGAGGGTGCGAAGGGTGAGGACCTGACCAGCCGCATGCTGAAGGAGAAGTGCACCTTCCAGGCCTACCAGCTGATCAAGACCAATTACAAGACCATCGACGGCAAGCGCAAGGCCTACCAGGAGCGCACTCCGCTCGACACCTACGCCGTCGCTCACTACGAGCCGGAGCCCTAATCTTTTTGTGGAAGAGGATGGTGGATAGAAAATGATATTCAGCGGAATAACAAATCTCCATCCACCATCCACAATACACCATCCACTAAAAATCACCACTCACCAAATTAAGGAAGGAGGTAAACCATGAAAGAAGGAAAGAGCGCCCTCTGGGAAGTAGTGCTTCGCATCGTCATCGCCGCCGCTACGGCTGCCCTGACTGCCCTCGGCACCACGAGTTGCATGGGCCACGGCCCATTCGTAATCTGAACAGGAACCTATCACTCTCTTAAAGTCCGCAATCTCACACAAGAGGTTGCGGATTTTTTGTTACAAAATCGAGACTTTGTCACATTAAGGCTTTACCACTGACTGATTGAGGCAGCGGGCGATTTCTGGATAGAAGTCGGCGAGGGTCTTGTACTGGTCGCGATGGGCCGTGTAGTAGCGGAGGGTGCCGACGAGGTCGAGCGTCCATGGGAAGCCCTTCTGCACCATCTCAGCCCCCATGACATTCAAGTACTGCTCCGTCTTGTAGCCCGCGTCTTGCATGTAAAGGACAACGGCGGCACGGACGAGGCTCTCGTTGACGACAATGCGCCAGTCGGTGTAGTTCGTCATTTCGACCGAGGACTGGTGAAGGCTGAGGAGCCTTGGACCGACGCTCTCCAAAAGCTTCGTATTGTTGGCATCATCGAGCAGGGGGTTGACAAACGGGTGGTTGGCTTCGTGGTAGAGCACCGAGGCATCGTAGCGAGGACGGCCCATGGCTGGGTCAATCCAGTAGCCGATGATGGCAAACAGGTCGCGTGGCTGGCCCGCAAGTTGGCGCCACGGCCCGTAGCTGTTGCCGCCACAGGTGAAGTTGATGATGACATTGAAGCGGTCGGTGGGGGCGGTGCCGTAGTAGAACTGGCTGAACCATTCGGGATGGAACGTGGGCATGACGTTGGCCTCATACTTCTTCGTGTAGTCGTCGTAGAACGTGCGGTGCTGCTCGAAGAACTCGTGGAAGCGCGTGTCCTTGTAGAACTTGTTGAGCCGTTTCATGAAATCGTCGAGGTCGACGTTCTGCCAGCCGTCGTTCAGATTCTTGCGGTCGCCGATGAACACGATTTTCCCGTTGTCAATGGCGAGGCGGATGGCCATGCTCATCACTCGCTCGTGGCCGATGCCGTACTTGGCGCGGACTTCGCGGGCAAGGGCTACGGCGGCATGCTCCTTGTATGGGGCGAACCACGTCTCAGTATCATTGGTGTACTGTCCTGCAAGGTCATTGGAGTACTCCTCATAGCCAGCCGTTCGGGCGAGGATGCTCATCAGTTCAACGGTCTCAGAGACCTCAACTTTTGTCTGCGCCGTCGCTGTGAATGTGGCGGCGATGACGAGGATAAGGGATAGGATGATTTTTTTCATTGCTCTTTCTTTTAGGATTTTGCTGCAAAGTTACGACATTTCTATCAATTCCTTGCTTTGAGGAGTCACATTGCGCGTTAAAAAATCAGAAAAGATGTGCTTATACATATTTAAAATGTTTTTGATTTAATCTGTGAGATTTTCTGATTTTATGGCATTAATTCCTTTTTTATTTGTACCTTTGCACACCCAAAACGATATTACTATGCCAGAAAACAGCAATAACAATAGTCGTCGACAGCGACGCACACCACAGCCAGTAGACAATACTTACGGCCACTTGCAGCCCCAGGCGCTCGATGTAGAAAAGACGGTGTTAGGTGCCTTGATGATTGACAAGGATGCCTACAGTGTTGTATGTGAGATTCTTTTTCCGGAGAGCTTCTATGAACCTCGTAACCAGAAGGTTTACGCAGCCATACGTGACTTGGCGATGGCTGAAAAACCCGTTGACATCGTTACTGTTACAGACCAGTTAGCGAAGTCGGGTACACTTGAGGATGTGGGAGGCCCTGTCTACATTGCAGAGCTGTCGGGTAGAGTGGCTTCGTCGGCCAATATTGAGTATCATGCCCGTATCATTGCTCAGAAGTTTCTGGCACGCCAGCTGATACAGTTTGCCAGCGACGTTGAGACGAAGGCGTTCGACGAGACCATCGATGTAGATGAACTGATGCAGCACGCCGAGGGTGCCCTGTTTGAGTTGTCGCAGAAGAACATGAAGAAGGACTACACCCAGATAGACCCTGTCATCAAGAATGCGCTTGACGTTATCAACAAGGCGGCTCAGAACAAGGACGGTCTGACGGGTGTTCCTACTGGTTATCACAAGCTGGACGATATCACCTCGGGGTGGCAGGCTTCAGACCTTGTTATCATAGCGGGTCGTCCTGCCATGGGTAAGACGTCGTTCGCTCTGTCGATGGCCAAGAATATTGCGGCTGACTATCATGTGCCATTGGCTTTCTTCTCGCTTGAAATGTCGAACGTTCAGTTGGTGAACCGTTTGATTTCCAACGCCTGCGAGATTCAAGGCTCGAAGATACTGAACGGCCAATTACATCCAGATGAATGGGACCGTCTTGACAAACGTGTCAACACGCTGTTGGGCGCTCCACTATACGTGGATGATACACCGGGTCTTTCAGTGTTTGAGCTGCGAACCAAGGCCCGCCGTCTGGTTCGTGAGCACGGTGTGAAGATCATCATGATTGACTACTTGCAGCTGATGAATGCCAACGGCATGCGTTTTTCCAGCCGTCAGGAAGAGGTGAGTACCATTTCGCGTTCGCTGAAGGGTCTTGCCAAGGAGTTGGACATCCCCATCCTGGCATTGAGCCAGCTGAACCGTGGTGTTGAGAGTCGTGAGGGCTTGGAAGGTAAGCGTCCGCAGCTCAGCGACTTGCGTGAGTCGGGAGCCATTGAGCAGGATGCTGATATGGTGCTGTTCGTGCATCGTCCCGAGTACTATCACATCTATCAGGATGATAACGGACGCGACCTTCATGGCATGGCGCAGATTATTATTGCCAAGCACCGTAAGGGTGCTACGGGCGACGTGCTGCTGACGTTCCGTGGTGAATATACCCGATTTGAAAATCCCGAAGACACCCAACTCAGCAGTCCGGTCTCTTCGGGAGGTGGTGAAATCGTGGGCTCACGGATCAACGGCAATATTGATGGTGTAAACTTTATTCCAGGTCAAAGCGATGCTTTCGATGGTGCGCCAATGCCGTCTCCAATAGATGGTCCGATGCCCTTCTAAGCGTTTGTTGACAACTCAAACGTCAGGTTCTCTTCATCAGGCGCCTTCGTGATTCTAATGACGGTGCCTGGCTTTATTTCTTCGTTGATAATGCGTTCGCACACGCCGTCCTCGATATATGTCTGAATGGCGCGTTTCAAAGGACGGGCACCAAACTGCACGTCATAGCCCTTGGTTGCCACAAACTCCTTGGCATCATCGCTCAGCTCAATGGTAAAGCCGATGTCGCCGATGCGCTTGAAAAGTCCCTTCAGCTCAATGTCGATGATGCGCTTGATGGCTTCTAAGTCGAGCTGGTCGAAAGTGATGATTTCGTCTAAACGGTTAAGGAATTCAGGCGAGAACTGTTTCGACAGCGCTTTCTGAATAATGCTTCGTGCGTGTTCCTTATCTTTGTCATCCATAGCCAGTCCAATGTTGCCGGCATTGAAACCTATACCGCGCCCGAAGTCTTTTAGTTGTCGGGTACCAGCGTTCGACGTCATAATGATTACCGTATTGCGGAAGTCAATAAAGCGTCCGTTGCCGTCAGTCAATCTTCCTTCGTCAAGCACCTGAAGCAGCAGGTTAAAGACGTTCGGGTGAGCTTTCTCAATCTCGTCAAGCAGCACGATAGAGTAGGGGTGACGGCGTACACGTTCTGTCAGTTGTCCACCCTCTTCATAGCCCACATATCCCGGAGGAGCACCTATAAGGCGTGACGTATTGAAGCTCTCTGTGTACTCACTCATGTCAATGCGAATGAGTGCATCGCTGCTGCCGAACATGAACTCTGCCAGTTTCTTAGCCAGATAAGTCTTTCCAACACCTGTAGGGCCAAGGAACATGAAGGCACCGATGGGGTGGTTCGGGTCTTTCAGACCGACGCGGTTGCGTTGAATGGCACGCACCATCTTGTCGATGGCATTGTCCTGAGCAATAACAGCATTCTTCAGTTCAGCAGCCATGCCCTTCAGACGAATGCCCTCCTGCTCAGCCATACGCTGAACGGGCACACCTGTCATCATGGAAACAACGTCGGCCACTTCCTTCTCAGTAACCAGCTGGCGCATCTCGTCATCACCGTTCTGCCATTTCTTGTTCAGCTCTTCCAGCTCCTTTTCCAAGACGGTCTGTCGGTCACGATAGCTGGCAGCCAACTCGTAGTTCTGGTTTTTGACGGCAGCCTGCTTATGCTCCTTGACAGCAACGATTTCTTGCTCTTTCTCAGTTACCTCAGGCGGTATCTGTGCTGTGCCCAAGTGAACGCGAGAACCTACTTCGTCCAAAGCGTCGATAGCCTTGTCGGGCATGAAACGGTCAGGAACATAGCGGTCTGTCAGTTTGACACAAGCCGCCAAAGCGTCGTCCGTGTAGCTGACATGATGGTGATGCTCGTAGCGATCCTTGATGTTATGCAGAATCTGAAGCGTCTCCTCGTTGGTGGTCGGCTCCACTAAAACCTTTTGGAAACGACGTTCCAATGCGCCGTCCTTTTCAATGGAATTGCGGTATTCGTCCAATGTCGTAGCACCGATACATTGCACAGTACCACGGGCCAGAGCTGGTTTCATAATATTGGCAGCATCCATTGAGCCTGGTGTAGAACCTGCACCGATGATGGTGTGTATCTCGTCGATGAAAACGATAATGTCCTTGTTCTGCTCAAGCTCTTTCATGAGTTGACGAAGTCGTTCTTCAAACTGTCCACGATACTTGGTGCCTGCCACGATGGCAGTCATGTCGAGTGTGTAAATATGCTTTCCGAAGAGCATTGGCGAGGTATGATGATTAGCAATCATCTGGGCTAAACCCTCGACAATAGCACTCTTGCCGACTCCTGGTTCACCTATTAATATAGGATTGTTCTTCTTACGGCGGCCTAAAATTTCTATAATACGTTGTACCTCACGTTCGCGGCCCACACACGGATCCAGCTTTCCTTCCTTGGCAGCCAAGGTCAGGTCTGTGCCGAAATTGTCAAGAACGGGTGTCTTCGATTCTTTCTTCTTCTGAGTCGTCTTGGTGGCTTGACTGTTACTGTTGGTTGTCTCAGCCGAATCCTCGTCTTCCTCAAAATCCTCATCGGGAAGTCCTATACCGTCTTTGATTTGTGTGTGTTGGGGAGCGTGCAACAGCGTTAAAACGTCGTCATATTTCATATTGTTATTCTCTAATACCTGCTGAGCGCCATTCTTGACGTGGTCATGAAGAATGGCCAGCAGTAAATGTAACTCTTCTACTTGTTGTGTTTTATCTATACGTGCTTCAAGCACAGCAAGTTTCAGAATATTGCTTGCCTTTTCGTTTAATAATAGATTATTGCTGCTTATGGGTGTGCTGAGTTCGTCTTCCCTTACTCTCTGCTCTAAATTGCTTTTAACAGATTGTAAGTTAATATTCAAATCACGGAAAATATCCATGACTGTTCCATCTTTCCTACGGAGGAGTCCTAACAAAAGGTGCTCAGGACCTATCGAACGACTGGCAAGCCGCGATGCTTCTTCGCGTGAGAAAGATAGTATCTCAGATACCTGTGGTGAAAACTGACTTGTCATTCTTTTCTTTTTACCTTATACAATTAGAGTGCAAATTTACGAATTAATTTGCAAACATCGTGCCAAAATCCCTGAAAAATATCTTGTGTCATAAAGAATAAACAAAAAAAAGTGAAACCTACGGGTCATTCTTTGCTTATTATTCGTTAATCTTCCCAAATCTCTTGTCTGTTAAAGCAATTATGTGTACCTTTGCAGAAATAATAAGACGATGAGCGAAATTATCAGGAATGAGCTTTCAGGGACTATCAGTCATGAGCTTCTGTCTCAGTTGAACGAGAGTCAGCAGGAGGCTGTGAAGTATTGCGACGGTCCTTCATTGGTGATTGCCGGTGCGGGTTCTGGAAAGACAAGAGTGTTGACCTATAAGATAGCTGCTTTATTGCAATTAGGTCTGAAGCCTTGGAATATCCTGGCTTTGACATTTACCAACAAGGCAGCCCGGGAAATGAAGGAAAGGATTGGAAAAATAGTGGGTATGGAACAGGCAAGATACCTGAATATGGGTACGTTTCACTCTGTCTTTTCCCACATTCTTCGTGCTGAAGCCAGCGAAATTGGCTATATCTCAAACTTCACCATCTACGACCAGACGGACGCTCGTTCGCTTGTGAAGGCCATTATCAAGGAAATGCAGTTGGACGATAAGATATACAAGGCCTCATCCGTTGCCGACAGGATATCGATGGCGAAGAATCATATTCTATTGCCCAGTCAATATGCCAATAGTTCATGGGCTGCTGATGATGCTCACAGGAAACTGCCTGCTATTAATGATATATATAATAGGTACGCGCAAAGATGCAGACAAGCCAATGCGATGGACTTTGACGATTTGCTTGTCAACACCTATCTGTTATTCAAGAACAATGAGCAAATCCGTAGGAAGTCATAGTCACTTTGCTGACCAAGGATTTACAGAGAGTGTGCGTGGTCGGCGATGATGCCCAGAGTATCTATAGCTTCCGTGGTGCGAACATTGACAATATTCTGAATTTCCAGAAGGAATATACCAATGTCAGATTGTTTAAGCTGGAGCAGAATTATCGTTCAACGCAGCTCATTGTGCAGGCTGCCAACTCGCTGATCAAGAAAAACGAACGTCAGATACCGAAGGATGTATACAGCCGTAATGAGGCAGGTGAGCGACTGACATTGAAGCCTGCTTATTCCGATCGCGAGGAGGCCATCATCGTGTGTCAGGACATTAAGCGCATCAAGCGTGAGGACGGTTGTCAGTACAGCGACTTTGCCATTCTGTACCGCACGAACTCCCAAAGCCGTAGCTTTGAGGAACAGATGCGCAAGGATGGCATCCCTTACAGGATCTATGGCGGACTGTCGTTCTATCAGCGCAAGGAAATCAAGGACGTGATAGCCTACTTCCGGCTGGTGGCCAACCCGGACGACGAAGAAGCCTTCAAGCGTATCATCAACTATCCGACACGCGGTATAGGCGATACGACAGTCGGAAAGATTATCCAGACGGCTCAGGCTTACGGCGTGAGTCTCTGGCAGGTCATCAAGGAGCCAGTACTGTTTCCGACTGGCCTGAACAAGGGCACGATGGCGAAGATTGACGGATTCCGCCATCTGATACAGGGATGGCGTGACCGTATACAGACGGAGGATGCCTACACTTTAGGCCATGACATCATCATGACGAGCGGCATCAGCAAGGACATCTACAGCAGTCATAACCCAGAGGACATCTCGCGTCAGGAGAACCTGGAGGAGTTTTTAGGTGGTATTCAGGACTTTGTGGAAAGTCGTCGTGAGGAGGACATGGGCGACCAGGTCTACTTGCCTGACTTCTTGCAGGAGGTGG
>CADBHI010000121.1 GCA_902794405.1 uncultured Prevotellaceae bacterium | reverse complement strand
TTTGAAACCTGCAGCAGGCTCTACCCATTCACGTCGTCGTATCGGTCGCGGACCAGGTTCTGGTCTGGGTGGTACTTCAACCCGTGGTCACAAGGGTGCCAAGGCTCGCTCTGGTTATAAGAGAAAGATTGGTTTTGAAGGTGGTCAGATGCCGCTGCAGCGCCGCGTGCCGAAGTCTGGCTTCAAGAACATCAACCACGTGGAGTACTTCGCAGTGAACCTGTCTACACTCCAGAAGCTTGCTGAGGAGAAGAACCTCACCAAGATTGGCATCGCCGAGCTGGTTGCCGCTGGTCTGACCAACGGTAAGGAGCTGGTGAAGGTTCTTGGTAACGGTGAGTTGAAGGCCAAGGTTGACGTAGAAGCCAACGCATTCTCAAAGACTGCCGAGGAAGCTATCAAGGCAGTAGGTGGTAACGCAACAATAATCTAAGCTAAAGATGA
The DNA here is from genome assembly GCA_902794405.1 of uncultured Prevotellaceae bacterium. Lineage (GTDB taxonomy): Bacteria > Bacteroidota > Bacteroidia > Bacteroidales > Bacteroidaceae > Prevotella. Next base: position 11,637 of record CADBHI010000121.1, on the reverse strand, counting down.
AGAAGTTTATAGAGACACTGAAGAACATTTGGAAGATTGAGGACCTGCGTCAGCGCCTCCTCATTACCGTCCTGTTTGTAGCCATCTACCGTTTTGGCTCATTCGTGGTGCTTCCTGGTATCAATCCGCAGATGCTGGAACGACTGCAGACGCAGACCGCTGGTGGTCTGATGTCGCTGCTGGATATGTTCTCCGGTGGTGCATTCTCCAATGCGTCGATTTTCGCACTTGGAATCATGCCTTACATCTCTGCTTCTATCGTGATGCAGCTCCTCGCTGTGGCTGTTCCTTATTTCCAGAAGATGCAGCGTGAAGGCGAGAGTGGCCGTAAGAAGATTAGCATGTATACTCGTGTCTTGACAGTAGCTATCCTACTGTTCCAGGCACCGAGCTACCTTATCAACCTGAAGATGCAGTCGGGTGCTGCACTTGCAACCGGTATTGACTGGTTCTGGTTCATGTTCCCCGCTACCATCATTCTTTCTGCAGGTAGTATGTTTATCCTCTGGCTTGGTGAGCGCATTACCGATAAGGGTATAGGTAATGGTATCTCGATGATCATTATGATTGGTATTATCGCCCGTCTGCCGCAGGCCTTTGGTCAGGAACTGGCATCACGTTTCGAGGCTATCACCGGTGGTGGTCTGGTCATGTTCATCGTTGAGATTATCATCCTCTATGCAGTTGTTTGTGCATCTATAGTTTTGGTACAGGGTGTTCGCAAGATTCCCGTACAGTATGCAAAGCGCGTTGTGGGCAACAAGACCTATGGTGGTGCCCGCCAGTATATTCCCCTGAAGCTGTTCGCTGCCAATGTGATGCCTATCATCTTTGCCCAGGCACTGATGTTCATCCCGCTGGCTATCGTCCAGTATTCAGCTCCTGAGAATGCAAGCTGGTTCGTACGTTCTATGCTTGATCATCACAGCTGGACATACAACATTATCTTTGCCCTGCTGATCATTGCATTCACGTACTTCTACACAGCTATCACGCTGAATCCTACACAGATGGCTGAGGACATGAAGCGTAACAACGGCTTTATTCCCGGTGTGAAACCCGGTAAGGACACTGCCGACTTCATTGACACAGTGATGTCGCGCATCACCCTGCCCGGTTCGCTCTTCATCGCCTTCATCGCCGTCATGCCGGCTTTCGCAAGCCTTCTGAATGTGCAGGATGCCTTCTCGCAGTTCTTCGGCGGTACGTCGCTGCTGATTCTTGTGGGTGTGGTGCTCGACACACTGGCCCAGATTGAGAGTCATCTGTTAATGCGCCATTACGACGGTCTGCTTAGCTCGGGCCGTATCCATGGTCGCGGAATGGCTGCCTACTAATCTTCTATGAAGATATTTCTGAAGACTGAAGATGAAATTGAGCTGATGCGCCAGGCGAACCAACTTGTTGGTATAAGATTGCCGACGAGTTCATCCGTGACCACGGTGCCGTCCCAACTTTCAAGGGTTTCCCCAATCCATATGGAGGGCCGTTTCCCGCCAGCATCTGTACTTCAGTGAACGATGTCGTAGTTCACGGTGTTCCATCCGACAAGACGGTGCTCAAGGACGGCGACATCATATCCATTGACTGTGGTACGCTTCTTAACGGGTTCAATGGCGACTCTGCCTATACGTTCTGTGTGGGCGAGGTGAGCGAGGAGGTCAAGCGACTTCTGAAGACTACCAAGGAGGCCCTTTATCTCGGTATAGAAGCAGCTCAGGCCGGACGTCATCTTGGCGACATCAGTGCGGCAGTGCAGGACTACTGTGAAGCGCAGAAATATGGTATTGTGCGCGAATTGACGGGTCATGGTATCGGACGTGAGATGCATGAGGATCCCCCCGTTCCGAATTACGGTCGCCGAGGCAATGGCGTCATGTTGAAAGCCAGCATGTGTATTGCCATTGAACCGATGATCACCATGGGTAAGCGCGATGTATGGCTTGACCAGGACAAGTGGTCTGTTCGTACCCGCGACGGCCAGCCGGCAGCCCATTTCGAGCACACCATCTGCATCCGCAGGGGAAAGGCCGAAATATTATCTTCGTTTGAGGAAGCACAGCAAGTAGAAGGAGTATTATATTAATAATGTATGGCAAAACAATCCGCTATTGAGCAGGACGGAACGATTCTCGAGAGTCTCTCGAATGCCATGTTCCGTGTAGAACTTGAAAATGGAGTGCAAATCATTGCCCACATCTCGGGCAAGATGCGAATGCACTACATCCGTATCCTTCCCGGCGATAAGGTGAAGGTGGAGATGAGTCCTTACGACTTGACAAAAGGTAGAATCGTATTCAGATACAAATAAACAAGTTTTTAAAGATATGAAAACAAGAGCATCGTTGAAAAAGCGTACCCCCGACTGCAAAATTGTACGCCGTAAGGGACGTCTGTTCGTTATCAACAAGAAGAACCCCAAGTACAAGATGCGTCAGGGTTAAATGTTAAATAAGCATAATAGAGTGCGGAGGTTTGAGAAAATCTTCGTACCTTTGCATGCTTTTTAGCAAATTACGTAATTTTTATCAATTTATTTTCACTATTTAATTAACAATGGCAATAAGAATTGTTGGAGTAGATTTGCCCCAGAACAAGCGTGGCGAAATCGCATTGACTTATATCTATGGTATAGGTCGAAGTAGTTCAGCAAAGATATTGGATAAGGCAGGTGTCAGCCGCGACCTGAAGGTCAATGAGTGGAGTGACGACCAGGCAGCCAAAATCCGTGAAATCATCGGCGCTGAATTCAAAGTAGAAGGTGATCTCCGCAGTGAGATCCAGTTGAATATCAAGCGACTGATGGATATTGGTTGCTATCGTGGTGTCCGTCATCGTCACGGTCTTCCTGTACGTGGTCAGAGCACAAAGAACAATGCCCGTACCCGTAAGGGTAAGAAGAAGACTGTTGCTAACAAGAAGAAGGCCACTAAGTAATTCACAATTCACAATTATCAATTAACAGTTAAGGATTAAGAATTATGGCAAAGAAAACAGTCACTTCAAAGAAAAGGAACGTGCGTGTAACCGCTATTGGTCAGCTTCACGTACACAGTTCTTTCAATAATATTATCGTGTCGTTGGCTAATGACGAGGGTCAGGTGATCTCTTGGTCATCAGCTGGTAAGATGGGTTTCCGCGGTTCAAAGAAGAACACGCCGTATGCTGCCCAGATGGCCGCAGAGGATTGCGCAAAGGTAGCTTTTGATCTCGGTCTTCGCAAGGTGAAGGCTTACGTGAAGGGTCCGGGTAATGGACGTGAGTCTGCTATCCGTGCCGTGCATGGTGCAGGTATTGAGGTTATTGAGATTGTCGACGTTACGCCGCTGCCTCACAACGGCTGCCGTCCCCCGAAACGTCGTCTTTTTGAATTATGGCAAAGTATATTGGACCGAAATCTAAAATTGCACGCCGTTTTGGTGAACCCATCTTCGGCGCCGACAAAGTTTTGTCTAGGAGAAACTTCCCTCCTGGACAGCATGGCAATAACCGTCGCCGCAAGCAGTCGGAGTATGCTGTCATGCTGGCAGAGAAGCAGAAGGCCAAGTACACTTATGGAGTACTTGAGCGTCAGTTCCGTAATATGTTCGAAAGCGCAGCCAAGGCTGACGGTATCACCGGTGAGGTTCTGCTTCAGAACCTTGAGAGTCGTCTCGACAACGTAGTGTTCCGTCTTGGTATTGCCCCGACCCGCGCCGCTGCCCGTCAGCTCGTTGGTCACCGTCACATCACTGTCGACGGCAAGGTGGTTAATATCCCCTCGTTTGCTGTGAAAGCCGGTATGGTGGTTGGTGTTCGTGAGAAGTCAAAGTCTCTCGAGGTCATCGAAGCCGCTCTTGCAGGTTTCAATCACAGTAAGTATCCTTGGATTGAGTGGGACGAGCAGGCAAAGGCAGGTAAATTCCTCCACAAGCCTATTAAGGAGCAGTTAATCGTTGAGTTGTACTCTAAAAACTAAAAATCATTAAATTAATGGCGATATTAGCATTTCAAAAACCTGATAAAGTCGTAATGTTGGAGTCGTCGGACAAGTTCGGCAAGTTCGAATTCCGTCCGTTGGAGCCTGGCTTCGGTGTGACCGTTGGCAATGCTCTGCGCCGCATTCTTCTTTCATCGCTCGAGGGCTATGCCATCAATACCATCCGTATCGGCGGTGTTGAGCATGAGTTCTCATCAGTACCTGGTGAGTAGTGGAAGAATTCGAGAACGAAAAAGTCTCTATCACCGTTGAGAATTCTACCGAGTTTAAAGCCGGTGATATAGGCAAGTATCTGACTGGATTTGAGGTGCTGAATCCCGATTTGGTGATTTGTCATTTAGATTCCAAGGCTTCGATGCAGATTGACATTACTATTAATAAGGGTCGCGGCTACGTCCCCTCTGAGGAGAACCGTGAGTTCTGCACCGATGTTAATGTAATTGCAATCGACTCAATTTACACACCTATCCGCAACGTGAAGTACAGCGTTGAGCCCTATCGTGTCGAGCAGAAGACCGACTACGACAAGCTCATACTGGAAGTCACGACGGACGGTTCCATTCACCCGAAGGATGCCCTGAAGGAGGCTGCCAAGATCCTCATCTATCACTTCATGCTCTTCTCTGACGAGAAGATCACGCTCGAGAACACCGAGAGCGAGGTCAACCAGGAGTTTGATGAGGAAGTACTGCACATGCGCCAGCTCCTGAAGACCAAGCTCACCGACATGAACCTCTCTGTTCGTGCCCTGAACTGTCTGAAGGCTGCCGACGTCGAGACCCTCGGCGATCTCGTACAGTACAACAAGACCGACCTGAAATTCAATCATCTCGGTCGTACTGCATCTCACCGCAGTGCCATGCTTGCTAACATGGCTATCTCGCTGATCATGCACAAAAGAATCACTACGACCGTCGCAAAGGCTAAGGCCCTCAAGAAGTATGTAGAGCCCCTTATCACCAAGGCTAAGGAGGATTCTACCAACTCTCGCCGCGTAGTGTTCAGCTACCTGCAGAACAAGGATGCCATCAAGGAACTGTTTGGTACCGTGGCTGAGAAGGTTGGCGACCGTCCCGGTGGCTACACCCGCATCATCAAGCTCGGTTTCCGCCAGGGTGATGCTGCACCCGTCTGCTTCATCGAGCTCGTCGACTTCGATCCTGAAATGGCGAAGGACGGTGCTAAGAAGAAGACTCGTCGTTCACGCAAGGCTGCTCCTAAGGCTGAGGCTGCTGCTGAGGCTCCCGCCGCTGAAGCACCTGCTGAGGAGGCTGCTCCCGCTGCTGAAGAGGCTAAGGCTGAATAAGCAATCAAAGACGCTCCGTCAGCGAGCATCTTACTATACTGTAAAGAAAGTGTGCCGACCATTCTTGGGATGGCACATTTTCTTTTTTTATTATTTTATGGCACATTATTCAAAGACCTACATAACTTAGCGGCAAAGCTGGGCGCAAAACTGTTTAGCCCCGACTGGCTTTCAATTGCCTCGAATTCGAGGCAATTAAACGTGGGGATGTGCAGACGCTCCCAAAGACCTACGAAGCGAATCGTATTACTGTTGCGCATCCAATCTGGTACAGGGTGGATAGCAACGAAGTAATCGGCCTGCCGCTTCGATGAGCGAAGAATTTGTACGATTTAAGAAGATAAAATAAAAACGAAAAGAATAACATAACTTTTCCGCTTTCTACCTACTATATAATAGGAATAAATGACTATCTTTGTATCGTGAAATCATGTTTGAACAAAGAAAAATGAAAAATGATGGCCTTTAGGGTTTAGTAAATCGGTTTTCATGTGTATTAAAGGTGTATGACTACAAGAAAACAAAAACTTGAGACGCTGTTCCGACAGCATTACCGGCAGATGTATCGGCTGGCTACAATACTTCTGCACGATGATGCGGAGAGCAAGGACGTTGTGCATGATGTCTTTGCCCATTTGCTGGCCTCATCTGCTGAGTTGCATGAGGATACAGCAGCAGCGTTTCTACTCACCAGTGTGCGCAACCGATGTTTGAACGTGATACGTGGCAGGAAGATTCAAGAGCGAGTCCAACGGCTCTACCTTATCGACCTCGACACCACCATCATTCCGACAGACCTGTTTCGCGAAGAGACGAAAGCTCTGGCAGAGGGCATCAACTTGTTAGCACCACCTGTCTGTCGTGAAGTAGTGGAACTGCACTTCCGCGATGGCCTCACCTTCCGTGAAATAGCCCTTCGCCTCGGTGTCAGTGAGACCACCGTCTATAAGCATCTGCGCCATGCGCTTCAACAATTACGTGAACACCTAAAAAAAGATTAGTAAGATGAATAAGACCGACCTTTTGTTCCAGATGATGGAACAGCCCCAAGCTTATACTGAGCAGCAGTGGCAGGAGATGTTATCGGATGAAGAGTGCCGTGAACTCTACACCCTGATGGCCAAGACCCAGAGTGCATTCGACGCCCAAAAGGAGATTGATGAAGAGACCATCGATGCTGAGTGGAAGCGACTGACAGTGCCTTCTGGTCGCAAATGGCTTCGTGTGGCTGCCATGTTTATCGGTGTCCTGCTGATTTCTGGCATCGCTATCGCTGCCATCCATATTATTCAGAGCCGTTCAGAACAGCCAAAGGAAAGCGTTGCTGATACAACCTCTCAACTTTCAACGCATAATCCTCAATTCGAAGAAAATTCTGTCCGTTTCTCCAACACTACGCTCGATAGTTTACTATCTGTTGTGAGCCGCCACTATCATCATGCCGTTTGTTTCCGTAACGACACTTTGCGTCAGCTCCGTTTTACTATTGGATGGGATTGCTCACAGCCGCTCAGTACATTCCTCAACGATGTGAATGAGTTTGAAGGATTGCAACTCATAGATGAAAGAGATACCATATTTGTAAATGCAGAGAAGGAGGTTCATCCATGAAACGCTTCATTCTCTTTGCTCTATACCTTTGTTCGTTGCTTGGCGCATCAGCGCAGACGCTCTCCTTAGCCGACGCTTTAGAATGTCTGAATCGACAACAAAGCGACTACGAGATTTCCTTCATTCACAACGAACTGGAGCATTTGCAAGTGGTGGCTAGTACTCAGGGGATGAGTGTTCCCAAGGCCGTTAAACAACTGACGAAAGACCAACCCGTGCGGGTGGTGACAAAAGGAAAGCAGATATTTGTGCAGTACAAGCCCAAGGCAGACAATCGCTATATCGTACTCACAGGAAAGGTAAAAGACAACCTGACACACAATGACTTGCCGCACTCCAATGTTCGCCTGCTGACTGCCGATGGTGTGCGCATTGACTCCTGTGAAGCCATCTCACATATGCAGTATGGTAATAATCCTCCCATTGAGTACGCAGACTTTGCTTTCAGGGTTCCCGCCCGACCTGCTAAATATATCATCCAGGCCAGCTATGTAGGCTTCAAGACTGCGGATATTCCATTCGAGTTGAACAACATTTATCGTCGCGAACAACGTCGGGAATTACCTCCCGTTTATCTGAAACGTGAAACCAAGATGCTTCAGGAAGTGGTTGTCACCTCGTCAAAGGTGCAGTTTTACTACAAAGGTGATACGCTTGTGTTCAATGCCGACGCCTTTGAACTGGCCGAAGGTTCAATGCTTGATGCGCTGGTACGCCAGTTGCCTGGTGTCGAATTGAAGGAGGGAGGTCGCATCTACCACAACGGCAAGTATGTCGATGCCCTGCTGCTCAACGGAAAAGACTTCTTCCGAGGTGACCACACCATTATGCTCGACAATCTGCCGGCTTATACCGTGAAGGACATTCAGATTTACGACAAGTGGGGCGACCAAAGCGAGTTCCTTGGTCAGCATGTCATGGGCGACAACCGCTATGTGATGGACGTCAAGTTGAAGAAGGAATACCGTATTGGTACGTTGGCAAATGCAGAGGTTGGTGGTGGAACCAACGAACGCTGGCTTGTCCGACTCTTTGCCCTCCGCTTCAGCGACCACTCACGCCTTGCTGCTTACGCTACAGCCAACAATCTGAATGGTGACGGCAAACCTGGAGAAGCGGGAAGTTGGGATCCGCAGCGATTGCAGGACGGTGGACAGCTGACTCAGCAGCAAGCAGGTATAGACTACAGCGTGGACGATCGTAACAGTAAATGGAAAGCCGACGGCAATGTGCAAGTGACCCATACCGACCTCAACCGCGAAGCCAATACCAATCGTCAGAACTATCTCGCTACAGGCGATACTTACGACCGCATCCTCAACACTCAGCGCGACAAGAACCTGAAGCTGAATACGAGTCATCACTATTACCACAACTTTGGCATGTGGAATCTTGACGTGCGCCCATCACTCAGCTATCAGAAGTTTGACAACAGCACATACAGCCTCGCCTCAGCCTTCTATCAGAACGACAGCCTCATCAACCGCCGCTCGGCTTTGCCGCTTGTCTTAAACAAGAATCTGCAACGAGGCCTCACAGAAGGTCACTGCATTGACGGTGAAATCCGCCTAAACAGCACCTTTAAGTTTCACCATAGTCCCGACTGGGCTTCCCTCGATGCCGAAGCCAACTTCAGCGACCAACAGGAAGACCGTTACCATCGTCAGTCTGTCCAGTATGCTTCTGCGTCACAGCACCTCTCAGAATACCTGAATCGCTACTACCGCAACCATCCCAACCGCTCATGGAAAGCCAGGGCTGGCGGTACCTATCAAATCAACTTCACCCAACTGATCAGACTGCAATTGAATGCGAGCTATACGCACAACGACCGCCGACGCGAGTCGTCGCTCTTCGACATCGACTCTACTTATGCCCTCGGCCAATTACCCTCAGTACATGAATATGAGCAGTACATTGATTGTCGCAACAGTTATACGAGCCACTTCACCGAAGATATCTACGAATTCAGTCCGCGACTATTCTTTAATGCCTACACCGATAACGAATCATATCAGGAAAAGTGGTGGGCACAGCTCGGCTTTCCTGTTACACTCGTTCGTCAACAGTTAAACTACCAGCGTGGCAGCATAGACACGCTCGTCACTCGCAACACGATGCCCATCAACATCTGGGACTGCTTTATCCAATATACCACCATCAATAAAGAGACGGGGCATGCCCAGAAACTGTGCCTCCAATACATCGCCACTTCTTCGACACCCGACTTGCAGAACCTCGTGGATATGCGCGACGATACCGACCCGCTGAACATCCGTCTGGGTAATAACAGTCTGCACAATGCTGTTAACCACGGGTTTTCGTTCAGTCACCAATGGGGAAACGCCAACAGTAAAGAGAACAGTCATCGGTATTCGCTCGGCTACACAATCATTCAAAACGCTCTTGCCATGGGTTATCGTTACGATCGTGCCACGGGCATCCGCACTTGGCAGGCCGACAACGTGAACGGCAACTGGAATGCCGATGTCAACTACAGTTTCAATACAGCCATCGGCAAGAAGCATCCACTCCGCCTCAATGTTAGTCCGAGTATCAGTTATCAGCACAGCGTCGATTTGGTAGATCAAGCGCGTAGCACCGTCAACACGCTCTCATTCAACAACTCGTTGAACCTCTCTTACAAGTTAGGGCAGCATTCGCTTAGTTTCAAGAACACTACCCTTTGGCAACGATACACCAGTCGTCGCACAGACTTTGAGACGCAACAGCCCCTCACGCTCACCAACAGCCTGACTGCCCTGCTGAAACTCCCATGGAAGTTGGAATTCAATACCGACTTGAATCTCTACACCCGTACAGGCTACGCCGACTCAAGGCTAAACACCACCGACCTCGTTTGGAATGCCCGACTTTCGCGCCCCTTCCTCAAGGGCCGCTTGCTGCTGATGCTCGACGGCTTCGATATCCTCGGCCAGCTCGACAATGTTACCCGCATCGTCAACGCCCAAGGCCGCACCGAGACCTACACCAACGTCCAGCCTCGCTATGCCCTACTGCATGTGGTGTACAGATTCAATAAGCAACCTAAAAAGAAATAATGTTTGTACAATAAAAATGAGTAATAAATCTCGGGAATTCTTCTGAATTTGCCATAAAACAAAGAAAATACGATGAGTCCATAATATACTTCCTCAAATATTTGGGTGTCTCAGAGAATTGCAGTACCTTTGCACCCAGAGCATTGACAGCTTTCTTGCCATTCCTTTAAATTTCGTTACACAAGTATATGCGCGGGAAAGAATGTCTGCCGGCTCACACCTCCAAGTGCACAATAGGGTCGGTTCTGCTGTGCACTCGCTGTCTTCGGCAGCTGGTAAGTAAACTCGTCGAAGTCGGTAAAACCCATCTCTTCGAGCTGACGGCGACTGCTGACTCGGTCGCCGTCGCTGTTGTAACCCGGAATCAGAGGCAGGCGGATGGTGACCTTCGGCTGCAGACCCTGTTCGGCCAGATAGCCGAGATTGGCCATGACTTGGGCGTTGTCGGCGTTACAGTAGCTGCGGTAGATGTCGGGCGACAGGTCCTTCACGTCCACGTAGTAGTGGTCAACGTAGGGCACCACCTGCTGCAGCCTGCTGAGCGGCACATTGAGCGACGTTTCCATGTAGATGTTCCACTCGGGCGGACACAGCTGACAGAAGTCGGCAATGACGTCGCTGCGCAACAACGGTTCGCCGCCGCCGAAGCAGATGCCGCCACCCGTGGCCTGGAAGTAGAGGTCGTCGACGACCGTCTGCTGCAGGATTTCCTCTGCCGTAAGCCGCTGCCACACGCCGTCGGGGCGCAGGCACTGGCTGTTCAGACAGTAGCGGCAGCTGAGCGGACAGCCGTGGAAGGCCACCAGCGTGGTGACGCCCGTGCCGTCGGTGGTCAGCCGGTGGCGGCAGATGCCTATGAGCGGTACTTTCATTTCAGACGGAAGGTTACGGGGATGGTATATTTCACGGCCACCGTCACGCCGTTCTGTCGGCCGGGAATCCATTTGGGCATGGCATTGACCACGCGCAGCGCTTCGGCATCGAGCAGCGGGTCGAGGCTCTTGGCGACCTTTGTCTGACTGATGCTGCCGTCGCGCTCTACCACGAAGGTCACGATGACGCGGCCCTGAATGCAGCTCTCCTTGCACTCCGGCGGGTACTGTATGCTGCTCGCCAAATACTCCATCAGCTTCCTGTCACCACCCGGGAACATCGGCATCTGTTCGGCTATGTCGCCAAATACCTTAGTAGTGTCGGGTGGTGCCATCGGGTTGTAGGGCGGATCCATCGGCGCCTCGACCGCACCGACCGCGCCAATCACTACGTCATCGTCTTCTTCCTCCTGCGATACAAGCGGAGCTTTCGGGGCAGGGGCGGTTTGCCTTGACTGTTGCTCCTTGACGAAACTGGCCGTGTCGGGCTCTTCGGGCACGGCAACCTTGCCCACCACCATCGAGTCGCAGCTGGCAGCTGGTTCGTGAACCTCCATGTTGCTCTCCGCACCGTTGGGTTTCTCGGCGGCGGCTTTCGTGCCAGCGGAAGTACATGCTGAGAGAAGTCCGGCCGACACACCAATCACTGACACCGCCCGGCCCAACTGTCGCCTCAGCCCCAGCTGCCGTTCCAGATAGCGCACCTCAGCCTCGCAGGCGGGACAGGTGCCGAGGCACGGCCCGTCGTAGTGGCACTCGCGCGGTTCATACTTAATGTCGTTGGCCTCGGCTATTTGCCTGCGGATG
>CADBHI010000120.1 GCA_902794405.1 uncultured Prevotellaceae bacterium | reverse complement strand
GGTGCGTCACCCGCTGAAGAACTACAGCATCTACAAGGAGGAGATCACGCCGGAGCCGTAAGCTTTTTGTGGATAGTGGATGGTGGATAGTGGATGGAGGATAGTGGATGGTGGATAGAATGACTTTAAGGTGTACCTATTCAATCTTTCCTGCCAACCACATGCGAACGGCTGCTGGTGTGGGCGTGGCGGTGATGGTGGCGGTATTGACTGTCTGCTGATCGCCGTCGATGTTGAATTGTAGGGTGGCTCCGTCTGTGCGCACGTCGATGGTGACGGGGGCACCCATGACCAACGGCAGGTTGACGTCGCCATGACCAGTGGGGAATCCGCAGAGCACAGGAATATGATAGTCAGCCAACAGGTCGTGGAGCATGGCTTCGATGCTGATGACCTTGCCGTTTTCGTCTGTGAACTCTGTGCCGCAGCTGATGAACTCACCAAGAACGACGCCCTTGCAGCGGTCGAACACACCGTTCATCTTCAGCAGGCGCATCTGGCGGTCGATGTTGCGCATGTTCTCACCAATTTCTTCGACGAAGAGAATCAAGTCTTTGCCCTTGGTGGCATCGGCGCGAGAGCCGACGTTAGGTGCAAAGGTGCAGAGGTTGCCGCCAACGAGCACGCCACTGGCTTGGCCCAGGATGTTCTGCTGATGTGCAGGAACCTCATAGCGGGGAACCTTGCCCAGCAACAGGTCGCGCAACATCGTACAAGTCTTGTCGGTGCCGCCCTTGGCCAGCGTGGTGCTCATGGTGCCGAGGATGCCCATCACACCAGCACGGCTCCAGAACCCATGAAGGGTGGAGATGTCGCTGTAGCCGACAATCCACTTCTGGGCAGCCTTCACTTCGTTGAATGGGAGCTGGTCGATGAGTTGGATGGTGCCGTAGCCGCCGCGATTGCAGAGGATGGCCTTGATGGTTGGGTCACTCAAAGCCCAGCGGATGTCACTCACGCGCTCTTCGACCGTTCCTCCAATCTTGCCGTCCAGCACTTTGTCGACATTGGGGCCCATGACAGGTTCAAAGCCCCAAGAGCGCACCACGTCGGCAGCTTTCTCAATGGTCTCCATCGGCGTGAAGTACGAGGGCGAAATCATTGCCACCCTGTCGCCCGCTTTCAGATAGTCGGGCTTCACGCAGTTCAGCACCACTTGCTCTTCAGGAGTCGGTACTACAACAATGTCATCATCGTCGTCATTGCTGCACGATGTCAGCGTGATGGTCGCAACTGTACAGACGCAGACGAACAACAAAAAAGATACTAATCTCTTCATTCGCAATATCGTTTTGTTATTTGCTATCTTGGGGTCTGGATAAAGAGACAATTCTGATGTTCCCCGTTCTCAGTCCGTCACTGAGACAGTTGAGCGTGATTTCAGAAGCCTTTTCCGTGCTCTGGACGATAACTTGAGCCAGACCGTTGAAAGCCGGGATGGAAAACTCCTTGCAGTTTATACTGTTGGGATGATCCTGCCCCAAGTACATGGGGTCGCCGTTGCCAACGCCTAAAATGCGGGCTTCGCCCTCAAGACGGAATGTCAGTACGGGGCAGGCATTAGGCACGATACGCCCCTTCTGGTCTTGCACCTCAACGGTAATGATTGCGAGATCGCGCCCGTCGGCAGTCACCTCTTGGCGGTCAGCCTTCAGCACTGTCTGATAGGCGGGTTTCGTGGTCTCTATGTTTTTCGTCATGATGCGCTTGCCGTTCTTATAGCCAATGGCAACGACCTTGCCGGGCTGATAGACGGCTTTCCACTTCAGGTGTCCGTTCTTAGGCATCTGCTGGCGGCCCAGTTTCTTGCCGTTCACCGTCAGTTCCACCTCGTCGCAGTTGCTGTATGCCCACAGCTCAATCTCCTCACCCTCGTGCCCTTGCAGGTTCCAATGCGGAAAGATGTGCAATGTGGGTTCATCGGTCCACCAGGATTTCAGGTAATATGCCTCGTCCTTTGGAAATCCGCAATAGTCGAGGATGCCGAACTCAGACTCGTGGGCAGGATACGACAGCGGATTGGGTTCGCCGCGATAGTCGAAGCCTGTCCAGTAGAACAGTCCGGCGCCCCAAGGACGCTCGGCATAGAACTGCCATCCGCGCTCGATGACGTTCTCAATATGATGGTGGGATGTGTCACGGTTCATACTGACCATACGCCCAGGGTAGTCTGATTGGTTGAAGTACCAACCACGCGTACCGCAGCCAGTTGTCTCTTCAGTGCCAACAATCTTCCACGATGGATTGGATTTCTTGCGGTTGTCCACATCATTCTGCACGATGTAGTTGAAGCCCACCACATCAAGTCCCTTAATCAGTTCCGTACCGCCGGCATTAGCCACGGTACTTGGACGCGTGGGGTCATAGAGGCGCGTATATTCACGCATTGCCTCCGCCAAACGAGTGCCCTGAATGGTGTTCTCGATGCCCCACTCTTCGTTTCCGTCGCTCCACATAATAATGGAAGGATGGTTGCGGTCACGCTTAATCATGCGTTCTAAGAGACGAAGATGTTCGTCGTTGATTCCCATTAGGCGGTTCTCGTCAATGACGAGGATACCCTCACGGTCGCAAACGTCGAGCATCGCTGGCGTCATGGGATTATGTGAAGCACGATAAGCATTGCAGCCGAACTTTTTGATTTGCTGGATACGCCATGCCTGCAAGGCATCGGGGATGGCAACGCCCACGCCTGCATGATCCTGATGCAGGTTCACGCCCTTCAGTTTCACCTGCTTACCGTTTAGCAGGAAACCTTGCTCAGCATCAAACGCTATCTCGCGGATGCCTGTGGTGGTCTTATAAAGATCTGTCACCTTTCCATTCTGGATGACGGTGGTTTCCACTTGATACAGATAAGGGTCTGTGGTGCTCCAGAGGTGTGGACGTTCCACCGTGATGCTCTGCTTGCAACTCAGTGTCTGCTTGGCCAACAGACTCAGAGTGGTCGCATCACTCTTGCCTATTTCTTTGCCATCAGCATCCAACAAACGCTGCACGACCTCACACTGTTGCGACTTGAGAGCACTGTTGCAGACCTCTGTCTCAATGTAAAGTTTAGCCTTTGAATACGGTTTGTTCAGTTCTGCATAGACAAAGGTTCCGAAAGGTGCCACGCTGACCTCGGCACTTTTCTCTAACCACACATCGCGATAAATGCCAGCACCCTCATAAAACCAACCTTCCTCCAATGAGGCATCCGCACGGACACAAACTAAATTGTCATCACCATATTTGATATAAGGTGTAATATCGAAAACCTGCGTTGTGTATCCACTGGGTTCAGTACCCATATAGAAGCCGTTGAACCATACTTGGGCATTGCGGAAGATACCGTCGAAGCGCAGCATCATACGTTTGCCAAGGTCCTCATGGTCGATTTTGAACGTCTTCCGATACCAACCCACGCTGGTCTCTGGATACTTATAACCTACAGTCTTATAGCCATGCGAATGGCTGGCCTCGTTTGCGTAGGGTAATGTCGATACCCAGTCGTGAGGTATCAGTACATCCTGCCACCCAGAATCATCGAATTTCTGTGAATAAGGTCCCTCATTGTGGATGGAGTTGGCCTTTGTCAGATAGTTGAAGTACTCCGTTCCACAGCCAAAGTCCTTCTTTGTGTCAGTGGCATGGCCCATTGCAAACTTCCATCCCTTGTCCAGTCGGATAGTTTCACGCATGCCGTCAACATCAGCTATTGTCGCCTGCACGCCCAAAACGTACAGGACCAGCACCATACTGCATAACAATCGTTGTTTCATATATCAATCAGTAGTTTGTTATTTAGGGGTTGAGAACGAATGACGTTATCCTATTGTAGCAGTTAGGAATGAGGCATTCCCAAAGATGTATAGCACATTTTCACAGGCTGGTACAAGGATGGTCTCTCCCTGCCGAATGCTGATGCCATTAATATTGGCTTCGCCCCACAGACACATCACAACGACAAACGAATCGCAGTGGAAGTCGACTTGGGATGCTACCTGAACAACGACGCGATGGACGACGAAATGCGGACAGTTGACGAGCTGTGATATCGGCTTGGTCGAGTCGTAGCTGCTACGATATTCAGGCCATACGCGGTAGTCAATGGCATCGCGCGCCTCAGCGATATGCAATTCGCGAGGTCTGCCGTGGGCATCCTTACGTCCGAAGTCGTAGACACGGTAGGTGATGTCGGAAGTCTCCTGAATCTCAGCCAGAAAATTGCCGGCACCTATGGCGTGCAGCCGTCCGGCAGGCAGGAAATAGAGATCGCCGTCATGGGCCTCGTGGGTGGCAATGACATCCTGCATGGGAGAATGTGAGCCTGAGGGAGAACCATCGGGAACTGGGGCGTTGGCCAACTGCTCGTACTCATCAGGGGTGATACTCTTCTTCAGACCAGAATAAATCTTGGCCCCCACATCGCTCTTGATGACATACCACATCTCGGTCTTGCCCTGACAGCCGTGACGTTCCATGGCCAGTTTGTCATCAGGGTGAACTTGCACGCTGAGATCCTGGCGCGAGTCGATGAACTTCACCAGCAACGGGAACTTGTTGCCATACTTCTTATAGACCTTCTGACCTACAAGCAGACCTTTGTACTTGTCAATGAGTTCTGTTAATGTAAGTCCAACGTCGACATCATCGATGAGTCCGCGCTCGATGGCACGGCTCTCATGTCCAGGAACACCGCTGATTTCCCAGCTCTCGCCGATATTCGGCTGAGCTGTAAAGATGCCCTTGAAGGGCGCAATCTGATAACCGCCCCACAAGGTTGTCTTCAGATATGGTTCAAATTTATAAGGTTTCATGCGCGCATACGTTCTATTGTTTCCAGACACATGCGGCTATTATGGTAAGGACATTTCCAAAAGCCTGCATGGTCGTCATCCAAATTCAGTGTGCCATCCTTCCGACGGCTCCAAAACCACTCACCATGTTCATAATCTATCAGGTTCCGTTTGATGTATTCCCAGCCTGCCACGGCACGCTGCAACGCCTTCTCATCACCAAAATGCTGATAGATGTTCAGCCATCCCACGACATTCTCAGCCTGCACCCACCAATGCAGGTCATCGTCCACATAACCAGTGTCCAGATTGGCTTCGTGTATCATGCTACCATCGGGCTGCAGTCCTTTCTCCGATGCCTTGGCTACGGCAAGCACCACAGGTTCCACTTTTTCTATTATTTTTTTATCGCCCAATACCAGTGCGGCTTCATGCATCAGCCACGAGCATTCAATATCGTGACCATAGCTTTCCAGCCGTCCTGCCCCACGCGTCCAGTCCATCTCGAAGAACAAGTCCAAATGGTGGGTTTCGGGATTCAAAATACGGTCGGTAAAGATGTTGATGAGGTTGAAGATTGAAGATTGAAGATTGAAGATTGAAGATTCGGCAGCATGCAATTCCTTCAAACATCTCAGCAGGTTTGTATAGGGTTCAATGATATGCAAGTGGGTATTCTGCGACTTGGGGTAGTTGGCATCCAGATCCGAGAGTCGCATATCAGCTATGGTTCCCCACTCACGTGTACAGGCTTCAATATAGCCGCCCCATTGTGGATCGAAAGCATGCTCCTCAATACATTCATACAACTGGATGGCATAATCGAGTGCCTCACGGTCGCCAGTTGCACGGGCATATTCGCTCAGCCCATAGATCATAAAGCCTATGGCGTAGAACTGCTTCTTCGTGTCCTTCGCCTGCCCCAGATAGTCCGTCGACCAGTAGGTGCCTCCATATTCTTTGTCATAGAAATGCTCCAAGATATAGTCCTTCATTCTGGTAGCAGCATCCAGATACTCCGGCTTGTGCAATACACGATAGGCGGCAGAAAACGACCAAAGTATGCGAGCCGAAAGTATAGCACCCTTGTCGGCAGTCTTCACGAGCTGGCCCCTTCCCGTCATCTGTCCGTAGAAGCCACCATGCTCTGTGTCTTGCATCTGATCAAGCCAAAAGCGCAGAATGTTGTTTTCCAGTACATCCTGCATTTCCGCCCTCATTGTTTTTATTGTCTCAACCATTCCCAATTACTCATTTTTTCAATTTCTCATTTTTCCTAATGAGTTTCTTAATAGCCTCTACAGAGGTAGCTGTAAAGAGTCCGTCTTCTGGCGTGTTCATGCAATAGTCAATGAGCTTGTCGATAGTCGAAGTTGCCACATGCATGCGTGTGTCAGCCGATGCATAATAGATGAATACACGGCCATCGTCATCAGCAATCCATCCATTGGCAAAAGCTACGTTCATGACGTCGCCAACGTATTCGTTACCCTCAGGTACTAAGAAGTAGCCTCCAGGCTTTGCTATGACCTTTGTGGGATCGTCGAGAGCCGTCATATACAGATATAGCACATAGCGCAACCCGTCGGCAGTGTCGCGAACGCCATGAGCCAGGTGCAGCCATCCCTTGGCAGTCTTAATCGGATGCGGTCCCTCGCCATTCTTCACTTCAGTAATGGTGTGATATTTGCGTGGATAGATAATCGTCTCATCCTTGATTTCAGCATGGGTGATATCGTCGACCAGAGCCCAGCCTATACCCCCACCGCTGCCAGTATCAATAAAACCGTCTTGCGGACGAGTGTAGAACGCATATTTGCCATCTACGAATTCTGGGTGCAACACCACATTACGCTGCTGGCTTCTGCTCTTTAGGTCTGGGAGACGCTCCCATTTTACAAGATCCTTGGTGCGCGCTATACCTGCCCTTGCCGTGGCAGCCGAGAGGTTGCCGGGCTGTGAGTCATCGTGACGTTCAGCACAGAACACACCATATATCCAGCCATCCTCATGCTGAGTGATGCGCATGTCGTAGATGTTCGTGGCGGGATCCTCTCCCCCCTCGGGGGAGCCGGATGGGGCCTCGGGCATCGTAATGGGTTCTGGCCAAAAGCGGAAGTTGTCTACGCCATTAGGTGATTCGGCCACTGCGAAAAAACTCTTGCGATCAGCACCCTCGACACGAACCACTAAAACATATTTGCCCTGCCACTTGATGGCACCAGAGTTCAACGTGGCATTCGTCATGATGCGCTGCATCAGGTAGGGATTGTCATGCTCGTTGAAGTCGTACTTCCACTCCAAAGGTACGTGTTCAGCAGTGATAATAGGGTACTTATACTTGTCATATATCCCGCCAACAGTTCCTCGTGATGGGCACGCAGCATCTTTACTTTTTCTTGGAAATCCATATTCGTACTCAATTACTATCTCATTATTTTATTTTCTCAATTCTCTTAGCAGCCAACTTTCCCATTCGTCCCACTGCTCCTGAAACCAGAAGTGCCATGTAGCCTGATAAGGTGATATCTCCTTCGGCCCAGTCACCGTGTTATAAGTAGCCCAAGCCGTAGTGGGAGGCACCACGTCATCACAATAACCAAACGAGAACCATCCCTTCTGGTTGTCATTAATCAGTCGGGCAAAGTTCACACCGTCATAATACCGTGAGGTCTCAATTTTCTGCTCCTGTCCCTTGCCTTTATTCCAATAGAAGTAGTGCGGCCAACCACAAGCCACGCCCTTCAACGAGGCTGTATGGTCGCACATGGCAGCATGCACAGGGGCGTAAGCCGTAATGCGCTTGTCGAGTCCTGCTGTGGCCAGACTCAAGAATCCTCCTTGACTGGATCCTGTGACAGCCAGTTCTTTACCATTCCAAGGGGTGTACTGCTCAATGTAGTCGAGTGCACGTATACATCCGATAATGACACGCTTGTAATAACTGTCATCACGATTGTCCATTCCAAAATTCCAATAGTTCATCAGGGCTCCGTTGAATACGTCATCATATACTTTCTGTTGCATGGTAACTGAAATTCCGTGGATTCCTATTTCAAGCGTAATCACCCCCTGAGAAGCCGTATACACATCACCCTCATAGGGACGTACACCTGCTCCTGGCACTCGCAGCAAGGCTGGATACTTGCCCTCCTTGACAGGTACACAGAGGATACCATACGTGCGCCAGTTCCACTGCATATTTTGAAACGACACCTCATAGACGTTGACATCCTTCGTACAACGTTCTGGCAACAGACGCTTAGTAGGATTCAAATCCACATGGCGAGCTTGCTGAATAGCATCCTGCCAATATTCGCTAAAGTCCTTGGGCATCACCGTTGTAGGTTGTAACTTCTCTGGCGAGAAGGCTGCAGCACAGGCACCACGATAGTCCTTACCGCCTACATGGGCCGTTACATCCACGCGATAGAACCCAGGCGAGGCCATCTTGCCTGTAAGTTTCAACGTGCCATCTTTCAGCGTAACAGTTTTTTTGGTGTCCTGATACATCTCAGGACCTGTAGTATAGTCAATGCTAACATCACTGACAAGTGTGCCAGAGCGGCGTACTTCAACTGTGAATTTCGCAGTTTCACCTACCCGATAGTTCCAGTCCTCATGGTCAGGTTCCACTGTTACCACTATGTTGTTACCCTTGATTTGCGCATTTATGGGCAACATCGTCACCACAGCCAACAAAAGGAATAATAGTCTTTTCATACTTACCTTGGTTCTTACTCGCTGCAAAGTTAAACATATTAGTACGAATAGGCTTGTATTATCTTAGCAATTGCTGCTACTTTGATGCAAAATAGCAGAAAAGTGTCAAAAAAGGACAAAATAATATTATGTTTTTAAAAAAATAACATTTAACTTTGCAGTCGATGAATCGTGTTCATGAGATTGTAGACTATGTCATCAGCCAGGGACTCTACTGCATCATCAATGTCCACCACGACACTGGTGCCGACGGCAATGGCTG